>SLGA01000150.1 GCA_007123985.1 Balneolaceae bacterium
AACTGTAAAATCCATTTGCTCAATAGGCTCACCACCCAAACCCCTTTGCTGAATGGTACTCTGAGTTGCGTCTCCGCGGTCGATGGCAAAGTTGGCCAATACACTTAAACTAAGAAATAGTGTAGCAAGCACAGCTGTAGTTTTTGATAAAAGATCGGCTGTTCTGCGCGCACCCATAGAAGCGCCACCCGCCATACCGGCTGCCAAACCACCGGAAAGTCCCTCTTTTTGTCCGGGTTGTAGCAGCACTACTACAATAAGTAAAATGCAGATTAATGTGATGAAAGAAATAATAATTCCGTAAAGCATAATTTTTTGATCTGATCTATCGATTTATTGCAAAGAGAATAAAAATATCACTATTTCAGCTTTAAAAAAAGCAGTAAGATTATAACGATGCATTCTCTGAATATTGCCGCAGAATAGTGGCATTTTTCTACTTCGGGATAGGCTGTATAAGTTTGGGGTCGTTGTTCTTCAGGTCATTTACTTTTTTACTCACTTTCAGTACTGAAAGGTCCGTTAGTTTGTATAAATCTTCTGAATTTTTTAAAAGTTCATCCATACTGATTTTTTTATCGAGCCAGCTATCAGAAAGTGCTCGGTTTAGCAACAGAGGCATATGCTCTGTCATCGGCTGAATCAACGTGTTGGAATCAGCAGTTACCAGTGTTACAATTTCATTTTCATAATCATACAAACCTGCAACCGCCATTACACTATCATTCAGCATTCGTACAAAAAATGGTTGCTTATTCGGGTCGTCTTTTTTCCAGATATAAAAACCACTCAGAGCAACCACACATCGTTTAGTTTTTTTTGATCTTAAAAAAGCTTTTAATTCTTCGTTGTACACAGTAAGATTCTTCTGATCTGAATCAGTTGTTTTTCCCCAGCGTACACGCTGTATTTCTGTATTTTCAGTTTCTTCGTTCAGTAAAATTACCGGCAACTGGGTGCCCGCAGCCATGTTGTAGGATGGTTCAAAGATCACCTCTTTTTTTGTCTTCAACCCGAAGTAGGCTTCTACCTCATCTTTGTCTGCAAAAAATGCTACTCTGTTAACCATGTTTTGAACTCTTAATTTGGTTTATCTGCTTTTGTTCGTTTTAATAAACAGTTTTGCAACGATCTCAATTTCATTTCAATTGAACCCATTAAATTAAAATATACCACTTATACCGTGAAATCCATTTTTTACAATTCTGCCGAACACCGTATTCGTGCTTTTTGGAGGATTTTAATGGTCACCGCAACCATCATTTCACTATTTGCAATATGGGCTTCCATCATAAATCATTTCATCTGGATGATGGCCGGCCTTGCACTTATAACCCTCATTGTAATTTCACTTGCCTGTAATTTTCTCGATAACCGGCCTTTTCGTGATATGGGATTTTCACTGAACTCACGCTGGTTGAAAGATTTTGGTGCCGGCATTCTGATAGCCGCCATTGTCATGAGTTTGATCACTTTTATATTGTGGATGTTTGGATTCCTTCATATTACAGCCAATTCGAATGCCTCATTGAATGCTGATTTTATCCGAGCAGTTACCGGATTACTCATTCTCATGATTACAGTGAGTGTTTGGGAAGAGATTTATTTCAGGGGTTATCTCATAAAAAATCTTCAGGAAGGCTTTACATCTAAAAAGTCAAAATCCCTTTACCCAATCATTTCAGCTGTTCTCATATCATCAATTTTATTTGGGATTGCACATACAAGTAACCCAAACTCCACACTTCTTTCATTTATAAATATTACAGTTGCGGGGATTGTTCTGGCATATCCTTATATTTATAGCAAAAGCATGTCCATTTCTGTTGGATTACACCTTTCATGGAATTATTTTCAAGGTGTTGTATATGGCATGCCGGTAAGCGGGTTGGCTCTGGAAACGTCTTTTTTTCGAGCATCAATAACAGATCCCCAATTTCTTACCGGAGGGCAATTTGGCCCGGAAGGCGGTGCTTTTGGCTTTTTAGGCCTGTTGGTAATGGCACTGTTTTGCAGTATTTACCTGCATTATATTCGTGAAGTGAAGTAAGCTTCGTTCATTGACATTAATGAACATACATTGGCAGAATAGTGAGGTTCAATGAAGATTTAGATCCATTTTTTGTGGAATTATAAATCATGATACCGGCGTAAACTTACCGGTTACACTTGCAATTCTGTCCGTTTTAATTGAAATATTGACCTTAAAAATTGAAGAGGTAAACCATTGTCGTTTAATCAGTTTCGACTACGTTCCGATATTTTGAAGGGGTTGAAAGATGTAAAAATTGAAAGCCCCTCACCTTTGCAAAAGAAAATTTTTAAAGCCGTACAAGAGAAAAAAGACCTTGTAATTAATACCACAATCGAGGATAAGCCTGAAGTTGGATATCTTATTTCTTTATTGAATGAGATATCCCAATCAGAACGAAGGCAGGGCACCCGCGCAATTATACTTGCAGGTAATAAAGAACGCGCTAAACATCTCGATGAGTGGATCTGGGCTATCGGCTATCATTCATCTATCGAAAGTGCCTGTTTTACTGAAGATGGAAACGAGAAAGAGCAAAAGACCGCACTTTCAGCCGGACCTGTTGTAATTGTTGCCACACCCGCACGCCTTGCACATCTTCTGGAAGAGAACAGATTGATTTTCAGAGAGGTTCAACAACTAATTGTTGATCAGGCCGAAATGATTTCAGACTGGCAGCAGATCGAGGTTATTTCAAAACGAGTAATCGGAAAATGCCAGCGCATCTTTACGGCCGCGAAAGACAGCAAAGAGCTTCGTGATGCAGAAAAACAGATCCTCCAGGATCCGGAACTGGTTACACTTGCTAAAAAACCGGCATCAGATGCAGAACTGCCTGAGAAGAATGTGCCTGAAAAAACGGAGGAAAAAATCCCGGAAGTACCTAAAAATCTTACGCAGTACTATATCAACGTGCCACCGCGATCTAAAATCACCACCCTTTTGGCTCATCTTGACAATACCAAGACCGATTCCGTTGTGATATTCGCGGCATCAACCAAAACTGCCGATCGCCTCTACAAGATTCTTCGCAAAAACAACAAACGCGCCGTCAGTTTACACGAAAAGCTAGACGAAAAAACCTTTACCGAGCGATTTGAAAGATTTACTTCCGGCAATGTACAGCATCTCCTTGCTGGGGATTTGTCGGCAGCTAAACTTCCCCTTAAGGAGGCAACACAAGTAATCAACTACGATGTGCCGGAGGATGTAAATGAATATAAACTACGTGCCGACCTTGTTGGTGACGGTAAAGCCACCCGTATAACTAGCCTGGTATCGAAGCAGGATCGAAGTGATATCAACACAATTTGTGATTCGCTGGGGTATGCCCCTGAAGAGTTGCCTCTCCCAACCAAAGTGAAAGAGAAGATTTCACCCAACAACGACAAACCGAAAAAAAGTACGGCTAAACGTGGAAAACGAAGTGGCGGTCGCTCAAACAGTCGCTCAAAATCTACAAAACAAAAGCGCGGTAAAGGCCATAAGAACAAACAGACTTTGAAGGAGTTGCCACGCCCAACCTTCGATCAGCTTGAGGGCGGGCGAACCGGTAAAAAGAAAAAGAAAGGTTTCCTGGGCTTCATCAAAAATCTTTTTGAATAGCAATTTCAGCCTTCAGGGAAACATATCTCTGAAGGCTTTTTCTGTATCAGCACTCTTTCCGGTGAACAGGCTGACAAGCCAGGTGGCAGCCAATGCAGCGATAAAGCCTGGAATAAGTTCGTATAAAATATCCGTCAATCCCGGCATGTAATACCAGCCAATAGTAACCACTGTTCCTGTAATAAGTCCTGCAAAAATTCCGGCTCGTGTTGTACCCTTCCAGTACAATGCAAGAATGGAGGTTGGCCCGATAGATGCCCCAAGACCTGCCCACGCAAACAGTACCAGCCAAAACACTAACTCTTCTGCCCAAAAACCCACTAATAACGATATAACAACCAGCATAAAAACAACCAGCCGACTGTAGAAAACAAGGCGGCTTTGTGAAATTTCTTCATCTTTTCTGATGATCTTTTCATAAATATCACGAACCACACTTGACGCCGCAACAAGCAACTGCGAATCGGCTGTTGACATGATAGCAGCAAAAATAGAGGCGAGCACAACGCCAAAAAGAACAGGATGCAGATGCTGTTGGGCAAGCACCGGAAACAAATTTTCGGTATCTGCTGCCGGCAGCATGTTCACATCCGGAAAATAAGCACGGCCTGCAAGCCCGATAAAAACAGCTCCCCATGCCATCAATACATTCCAGACAGTACCGATAATAGCAGCAACCCGAAGTTGTGCCGAATCATCGATAGACATATATCGGGCCAGAATATGTGGATTACCGGGAGATCCCAGACCAATACCCACAAATCCAATTGCTGCACCAACCGAAATTGCAAAAGGATCTACAAACATATTATCCATGGCTGAGAGATGCTGTAACAACTCTGCTAATCCGCCGAAATTAGCAATAGCAACAACCGGGAGAACCACGAGTGCTAAAATCATAAACATTGCCTGAAACATATCTGTTAGGCTAACCGCAAGAAAGCCACCTACAGTTGTATATGCAAGTACAATTAACGCTGTCAGTACAATACCTGTCTCAATCTGTAACCCAAAACCGGATGCAAATGCCTTTCCTCCCGCCACAAACTGCGCTGATATGTAACCAATCATAAACACAAGAAAAATGGATACGATTGTGATTCGCAGTTTTCCATCATGATCGCCAAACCGTTCAGCAAAAAAATCGGGAATCGTGATGCAATTACGTTTCCCCGTAAAATTTCTCAAGCGTTTAGCGTAGTAGAGAAAAAGAAAAATCTCCACCACTATATATCCAACTACAGCCCATATGGCCGAAGGCCCTCGTGCGTAAGCCATGCCTGTAACCCCCAGTAGAAGCCAGGCGCTTCTGCCGGATACCACCGCAGAAAGCGCAACCACAAAACGGTTCATTTTACGCCCGCCAATAAAGTATTCGGCAATCCCTTTGGATGAAAATCTGGTTGAATAGAGGCCTATTGCAATCAATAAAAGCAGATAGGCTGCAAATGCACCTATAGCATACGCATCGAATTCTACGGCTAAAACCGGTGAATCATCCATTCTTCTTTGAACCATTTTTTGCGAGATAAACTGCAAGAAGTATGATGATGACCGGCACCAAGAACATGACAAATAAGAAAGAGAAGCTCATCGCCTGTTTCATTTTAAATTTGATAACAAGTATCGGAAAGATCGGGTTAAATATGAAACCATGATTGGTATTTTGCCGCCGAAGTCTATCCAATTTTTAGTAAAAAGTGTAAGGAATCGGCAGATTTTAGATCATACAGATATGCAGACAAACCATGCATATCAATTTCCCTTTGCCGCGTACCCGGCGCTGAGGCTGATGTTTTTAATGATAATCGGCATTTGTGCGGGACGCTATCTTTTTGCAGAGAACTTGCTTTATTTGAGTATCTCGATTCTAATTATTTTTCTTTTTTGGGTTACTGTTGAATTTCTCATCCGAAAAGCGCGGCCTATACTCAGCTCGTCACTTTCTAATTGTAGCTATATGCTGCTTGTGATTCTGTCAGTTGCCGGCTTGTATATATTTTCTGTATCTAAGGATTCTCCCAACGTCAAGGCAATGGAAACATTAAGCCTATATGAATGGGAAGAGATAAACGTTGAAGGTAGCATCAGAAATTCGGGCAAGAGTGCGAGCGGCAGAAATGTTTACGAACTGGACGTAAGCAACACCACTTTTTATGACAGGCACAATTGGGATCGTCAATACCGATTAAGGATTTATGATGATAACAGTTATGAAACTGCAATTACAGAAAGAGACGATGTATCATTTAGAGTACGGCTCTACGCATTTCCCGAAAGGCGCAATCCCCACGAATTTGATTACGGAAATTGGCTTCTTGATCGCGGAATAGTTGGCCATGGTGAAGTTCAGCGGGTTCTTCAATTTAAACCGAACAAAACTCCGGGCTGGGAACCTCTCAGGGTAAACGTCAGAAATAATGTACACTCCCTCTTTGATGAGGAACAGGCGGTGATCGCCAGGGCACTTTTATTGGGCGACAAACAGGAGATAACAGCAGAAACCAGGCAACAATTTTCACGTGCAGGTTTATCACACATTATGGCTGTTTCCGGCCTGCATGTAGGGTTCATCGTGGCACCTTTTTGGCTGCTTATTCCGCTGTTATGGAGAAGTAAAACCGGAAAATGGACAGGGCTTCTAATTCTGACTGTCATTCTTCTCACATACGCCGGCCTCACCGGCTTCAGTCCGTCGGTTAGCAGGGCATCACTGATGGCGTGGCTTCTAACATATGGCAAACTTTTCCACAAAGTTCGAAACTCCATCAACATTACAGCTGTAGCCGCTGTTATTATTCTACTCATAGAACCGCGGCAGCTTTTCGATGTTGGCTTTCAGCTCTCTTTTGCCGCTGTATTCATCATTCTGCTTGTAATGCCTGAGGTGCAGCGTCTGGTACCCGGCAAATGGCAATACGGGTTCAAGGGTGGACTTATAACAATAATTCTTGTTTCCATTGTGGTACAGCTTGGCCTGTTTCCAATTCTGGTACACTATTTTGGTGAGTTTGCCATTGTAGGCCCCATTGCCAATGCACTTGTTGTGCCAATTTTGTCTTTTACCGTGCCAACAGGCTTAATTCTTGTGATTCTCAGCCCGGTTTCACCAATGCTATTTCAGGTTGGCGCATACCCTGTTACTCTTCTACTTCAGTGGATTGAACACGTTGCGTTTACCCTTGGAAGCCTGTCATTCAGCTATCTTGCAATCGGTACCTCGCCTGCCACTCTATTTTTGGTTTGGTTGTTTGCTGTTCTTTTGATTGCATCACTTCGGGTTCGGGCTGTACGATGGAAAATGGTGATTTTGCTCTTAGTCAGCCTGAATTTCTTAATGGCTGAACTCATCATTAATAAACCACATCAGAAAAAAATGCAGGTTACATTTCTTGATGTTGGCCAGGGTGATGCTATTCACATTCATACCCCGAATAACAAACATTTACTGGTTGATGCCGGACGATGGTCTCCCATGAGCAACAGCGGTGAACGCGTTCTTTTGCCCTATTTCAACTATTTGGGTATTGAACATCTGGATGTTGTTATTCTTTCTCACCCTCATGCCGATCATATTGGCGGCATGCCCAATCTCATCGAAAATCTGTCTATCGGAAAAATTTATCAACCCGATTACACCTACACTTCGGATCTCTACAATCGATACATGAACCTCGCCCGGCAGTTTCAGATACCTGTTTATTATGCAGTATCAGGCGAAATGATTGATATTGATCCAGACCTACGCATATTTGTGCTCGGGCCGGATGATGGTGCGCCAAGAGATCGCAATCCAAACAATCATTCGGTTGCCTTTAAACTGGTTCACGGAAAAAATCACTTCCTCTTTACGGGTGATGCTGAACTAAACCAGGAGAGAGTTCTGGCACAGCGATACAACGATTTTCTGAAATCTGATCTTTATAAAGCCGGACATCACGCCAGTAATACAAGCTCCAATCCTTTTTTTATGCAGTATGTTGAACCGGAAATAACCGTAGCCTCCCTTGCCTTTCGTAATGTTTTCGGGCATCCGGGTTCTCATGCAGTAGAGCGAATCCATCAATTCAGCAATCGCCAAAAATATACAAGCCTGAGCGGCGGTATTGTGTTCACATCAAACGGAAAATCTATAAAAAAAGAGGACTGGAGAGGCAACAGATAAACGGATTTTGAGTAAACTATTTATGCAAATTACTCATTGCTTAACAACACGCCGGGTTGATGCTGATAAATAAGTAGTGTACTTTACCTGATATTTAAATGTTTTATCTGCCAGGATAAAATATCCAACTCAACAGCTTATCGCAGTTACATTAATTATGCCCAAAAAGGAACGGCCAACCTTCGAAGATGCTTTAGAGAAACTGGAATCCATTGTTGAAAAACTAAGTGACCAGGAAATTTCTCTCGAAAAATCTGTTGAACTATACGAAGAAGGGTTGCGCTTGTCGAAGATCTGCACAGATACTTTAGAGCAGGCAACACTGAAAATTGAACAGATTGATCAGACGAACAACAGCAATAAAGAAGACTCATAATCTCTGATGGAATTATACAAACCTAAGGCCGGACCCACGCTCGAAAAAATTCACACCCCGGACGATCTGAAAAAACTGAAACCGGAAGAGCTTCAGGATGTCTGCGATGAACTCCGTGAGTTTATCATTGATCTGGTCTCGGTATATGGCGGGCACTTCGGTGCAAGCCTCGGGGTTATCGAATTAACAGTAGCACTGCATTATGTGTACAATACTCCTCATGATGAAATCATCTGGGATGTTGGCCATCAGGCATATGGGCACAAAATTTTAACCGGCCGCAGGGAAGAGTTTCATACAAACAGAAAATATAAAGGAATTTCCGGCTTCCCGAAACGTACCGAAAGTGAGTACGACAGCTTTGGTGTTGGCCACTCGAGTACATCCATATCTGCCGGTCTTGGCATGGCCATTGCCCGGGATCTCAATAAATCAGACAAAAAAATTGTATCTGTTATTGGCGATGGTGCCATGACCGGGGGAATGGCATTTGAAGCCCTAAACAATGCGGGAGCACTTAAATCAGATATGCTTGTTGTGCTGAATGATAACAACATGTCGATCGATCCCAATGTGGGTGCGCTGAAAGAATATCTTGCAGAGATTACCACCAGTAAAACATTTAATAAAATGCGGGACGAAATCTACGACCTGCTTGGCCATCTGAAAGGCGCCGGTGAAAAAATGCGAAAAGCTGCCTCCAAACTTGAACGCGCCGCAACGGCAGCGATTACACCTGGTGCACTATTTCAGGCTCTCGGGTTCAAATACTACGGACCGGTTGACGGCCACAACGTAGATGCCCTGCGCCGCCATCTTGAAGATCTACGAACCGTTAGCGGCCCAAAATTGCTGCATATCGTAACTGTAAAAGGTAAAGGTTTCGCACCTGCCGAACGTGAACAGACCAAGTGGCATGCACAAAGCAGCCCATTTGATAAAATTACCGGGAAATCCCTTGCCAAACCAAGTAATGGCAATAAACCAGCCCCTAAATACCAGGACGTGTTTGGAGAAGCTCTGGTTGAACTGGCCGCAAAGAATGAAGATATTGTAGCCATTACGCCTGCTATGCCAAGCGGTTCAAGCCTATGGCCGATGATGCACACCTTCCCCGACAGAGCATTCGATGTTGGAATTGCAGAACAGCATGCCGTTACCTTTGCAGCAGGCCTGGCAACTCAGGGGAAAAAAGCATTCGCCGCACTCTACTCCACATTTCTTCAGCGTGCCTACGATCAGGTTATTCATGATGTAGCCATTCAAAAACTTCCCGTTGTTTTCTGTATTGACCGTGCCGGCCTTGTAGGTGCCGACGGACCAACACACCACGGTTTATACGATATTTCTTATTTGCGGGCAATTCCTAATATGATTGTCTCCTCGCCGATGGATGAGCAGGAGCTGCGCGATATGATGTACACTGCATCTGAGTATAATGATACAGCCTGGGCTATTCGCTATCCAAGGGGAAGATCAACCGGAATGATTGTCAGGGAAGGATTTAAAACTACCGAAGTTGGTAAGGGACGTATTATTCATGAAGGTGATAAAGCAGCCGTTCTTAGTTTCGGGCCAATTGGAAATTACGTAACTGAGGCCAGAGAACTTTTATCTCATGAGAGCATAGATATCGGTCATTTTGATATGCGCTACACCAAACCACTCGATACAGAAATGATTGATTATGTAATGGCTAATTATGAGAATATCATCACACTCGAAGACGGTACCAAACTCGGTGGTTTTGGATCTGCCGTGGCTGAATATGTAGCTGAAAAAGGAATCGGTATTCCAGTAACCATTATGGGCGTGCCCGATGCAATAATTGAGCATGGAACACAACGGCAGCTTCACGACGAAGTGGGTATTGGCCCGGCCGGAATTGCTGAGCAGGTAAAAAGAGCACTTGGGGTATTCGTTGATTAAATCAGCCAACCATTCTGATAAAAAGCACCACTTTGCCATACTCTCTTTCTGATTTCGATTACCATCTTCCCGAAGAGCTTATCGCGCAAAAGCCCGCCGTACCGCGCGATCACTCCCGGCTTCTGATTTACAACCGAAATACAGGCATAATTACCGATGACTACTTTTACAACATCGGAAAGTACCTGCCAGAAGGTACTTCTCTGGTTGTAAACAACAGCAAGGTCGAAAAATGCCGGCTGCTTTTCCAAAACGGAAAAGTGGAAATCTTCGTTACAAAATCGATCAACAATAAAGTTGTACAGGCGATGGTTCGCCCCGGTAGGAAGTTCAAAGCGGGAAAAACAACGGAGCTCATTGAGAACGTTACCGCAAAGACTCTTGATGTTGCAGAAGATGGAATCCGTACCATTGAACTGAGTCACTCACTGGATCACCCCTCCCTCGAACCTTACAAGTACACGCCATTTCCACCTTACATCGAGAGAGATGAATCGCTTGCTGGCAGATATCAAACTGTTTTTGCAAAAGATGAAGGAAGCAAAGCTGCACCAACTGCAGGACTTCACTTCACCCCGGAGTTACTCAAATCACTTTCTAATCAAGGAATAGAAAAAAAAGAGGTCACGCTGCATGTAGGCCTTGGAACATTCGCGCCTGTAAAAGCCGAATCCATCGATCAGCACATTATGCACAGTGAGTGGTATCAAATTACCGGTGAACAGGCTGATTATCTCAACCGATCAGAAAGCATCACTGCGGTAGGTACCACGAGTGTACGGGTGCTGGAATCGGCTCCCAAAGAGAACGGGCGCTTCATTGCTTCATCCGGAGAGACCGACATATTTATTACTCCCGGTTACTTATTCAAATCCACGGATCACCTGATCACCAATTTTCACTTGCCTAAAAGCACTCTGTTAATGCTGATCTCCGCTTTTGCAGGTTTTGATGAGGTAAAACAGATTTATCGGCATGCTATAAACGAGAAATATCGCTTCTACTCATTTGGCGATGCAATGCTCATCCTATAACCAAAAGACAGGCTTTTCCCGGTCTGTTAATTTTCTGAACAGACATTAAACGTTTTCATTTACTATACGGCTGTAATTTTGTTTTCTTTATAAAAACAGATTAACACTCACACATCATGAGAATAACCGGCATTCTTGAATCCTGCATCTATGCAGATGACCTCGAAAAGGCGAAATCTTTTTACGATCAATTTCCTG
>SLGA01000086.1 GCA_007123985.1 Balneolaceae bacterium
AGTAAGTGCTTTAGGTGAACGCGGATGTGGAAAACCTCTTTTTTCGAATTTGTAGCTCTCCATAGCTTTAATTTTTGCCTGGAGGCTAGTATTATCAAAAGAGATAAACAGATTTGGAATAAAATGATTAGTGTCTGAAGAAGCTCTCAATTCGATTCCAGATGGCGTTTCGAATGTGATGATGGTTTTCACCACCTCACTTTCCAAAGGTCTGCAGGCTGTTACTACAGCATCAAATGTTCGCTGATGATCAATATTCAAATCACCCCCATGATGTGTGAACACAATTTCGGGATTCCATTCAGCTTTTTCTTTTTCGATGCTTTTGATGATGTTAAGCAACGGAACAGTATCAAATCGGTTATCGGGAAAATCATAGATACTTACGGAGTGGTAACCGATTGCCTTTTGAGCATCCTCAATATTTTTTTTGTGAATGATGAGTTCTTCTTTCCATTTTTCGGTGTCTCTCTTGTCAGAACGTGATGTTAAACCCTCACCAAGAATCACCACATGTACACTTGCACCATGATAATGAATCAGCCTGTGCATTGTTCCACCAAGCCCAAGTATCTCATCATCGGGATGTGCTGCAACTACCAAAATTTTCTTATCCTGAAAAAGCTGATTCATCAAAAATCCTCAATATGATTTTCGTTTAACGGAGTGCCACGCTCTATATCCGTTGTAGCGAGTTTACCAATAACACCATTATAATGTTTGGGAGGAAGACCGTCGCCTGGTCTGATTGAACGTACTGAATTTTCAGAAAACGCTTCACCTTTTTTGATATCCTTCACTACAAAAAGTGATCTCGAAAACATTCTGTTTGCTTTAACCTTATCCGTTAATTCATATGTAACAGTGCCAACTGCTTTCTCTACATTTCTTACTTGCTGAACAAGTGTTTTAAATTCATGTGGCTCTAATGAAAACGCAGCATCAGGACCACCAAGGTTTCGATCCAAAATCATGTGCTTTTCGATAATACTTGCACCAAGTGCCACCGACGCCACCGGAACTTCTGTTCCAAGGGTATGGTCTGAGAGTCCGCTTATAACACCATACTCATTCTTATATTCTTCAATCATTCGAAGGTTAATCTCATCGTAAGGTGCAGGATATGCTGAGGTGCATTTCAGCAAAGCAATCTGATCATTTCCACTTTTCTTACATGCAGAAACAGCATCATCTATTTCCTCTTTTGTTGCTATACCGGTTGAAATTATTATCGGCTTACCTTTTGAGGCAACATACTGAATTAGCGGAATATCTGTAATTTCAAAGGAAGCAATTTTGTAAGCAGGGGGATTGAGCGCCTCGAGGAAATCAGTGGCAGTTTTATCATACGGAGTTGAAAACCAGATCAACCCCAGTTCAATACATTTATCAATAATTGGTTGATGCCACTCATACGGAAGTGGTGTTTCTGAATAAAGATCGTATAGAGTTCTTCCATCCCATAATGTGCCTTTGTTGATTGTGAAGTATTCATTATCACAATCAATGGTCATTGTATCCGCAGTGAGAGTCTGAATCTTGAATGCATCAACACCTGCATTGGCTGCTGCTTCCACTGTTTGTAAAGCAATATCTAAATTATGCAGATGATTTGCTGAAAGCTCTGCAATGATAAAGCAGGGATGATTTTCGCCAATTTTTTTAGTAACAATTTTCATCATCAATTTTGTAGAATAGGTTGTTTTTTTACCTGTCTAACCGTTTCATCCAATCCGGCATAAAACAGTGAATCGAAAAATGCAAGATGAGGTATAAACACATGATCCCCCTGTGAATATTCATCAGGTAGATCCTCGTGAAATTTAACGTCAATATTACTCTTTGCAAAGGAGTCTTTTATACCATACTCTCTCCCATTTAAACCGGATACATAGACATCAGCCTGTATTGCTTTTGCTATTTCAAATATTTTATCCGGTCCGTGTGCTTCTTCAATTTCTGAATTGTTAAGTTCAGTAGCACGAATAATATTGGGTTTAAAATCTAATATCTGACAAATGTTGTTAATCAAGTATGTTATTGAAGCTGTAAAGTCAAATTCGAACTCTTCAATTATATTCTCCAAATCTTTATAATAAGCGTCAATGTAATCAGCACTAAAAAAAGGAGCATCGCAATAATATTGTTCAAGCTTCTTTTTGTGGTCTTCAACCCACTCTGCCCCATCAATTTTTGTATTTTTAATAAGTTCACGGGATGAAGATGAAGAGGGTATAGTCAGCCATTTTGTTTTCCCTTTTACAAGTACACGATTTCTGTTTTCAAATCCTCTTTTTTGCCTCTGTACATTGTCGAGAATTACAAATGTTTCTGCAAAATGCAGCCTTTGCAAGTAGGTAAGTGCCGGCAAGTAACGTGGCTGGCTCACAATAATCATAGGGATTTATATTTCAAAAGGTTTTTAGCACTCATTATTTCGTGAAGAATTTCAGCGTCCAGGCGTTTATTGTATGGTGCGTGTTGCAAATTTACTGTGGCCGCGTGCAAGCTCCCATTCTCTTTGAGTTGTGAGAGTATCAAATTTGTGATATAGGGCAGGTTTTCCCTCAGTTTCTCATCATTAAATGAGAAGGATTTACTATAGTCAATTGGCAGTGATAGTTCCGCCAAAACCGGACCATTATCAATTTTTTCATCCTTAATTAAATGAGCAGTAAGTGTCATCAATGGCAATCCTTTAACAATAGCAAAGGGCAATGGATGTCTTCCCCTGCATGTTTTCAGATCACCCGGATGGATATTTACAGTCCACTCTGTTTTTTGTATAAAACTGTTTTTTAATAACAGCCCAAAGCTCGCTACAATGCAAATTTTGATCTTCTCTGAGAGTTCACTCAGGTAACTGTCAAGATGATCAGGACTTTCAGCTAAAAATAAACGTACCCCGTTTGCAGTGCAGTAATCAACTATTTTTGAATCAACATTTCGTTTTTCCGCAATCGCAATACTTACACCAAGTATTTCATGAAAGGTTTTAAGAACTTCAATGTAGTTACCAGCGTAAATGGTCATTATTTACAATTTCTTTTCAGCTACATAATTTCCAATCACCAACAGATCAATCATACCCTGCCGAAGTGCATCAATGGCCTCAGCCGGTTTGTTCACTATCGGTTCTTCATGCCTGTTGAATGAAGTATTGATAAGTGATAAACCACCTGTCTCTTCATAGTAGGCTTTCAGAAGCTTATACATTTTCGGATTGTTCTCCGGGTTGATGATCTGTGGACGCGCGGTGTTATCAATATGAACGGTAGCAGGGCAGTTTTTTGCCATTTTCTCCGTGCAGTTGTAAGTAATTGTCATATATTTGCTTGCTATATGATCATTCTTCCAACCCAGGTAGCATTCCGGAGCCAATTCTTCCAGTGTTACCGGTGCAAATGGCATAAATTCTGTTCTATCCATGCGTTCATTAAGCCAGTCATTTACACTGGTATCTTTGCAGTGATAAATAATGCTACGGTTGCACAAAGCCCGCGGGCCAAATTCCATCCGGCCGTTATACCAACCGATAACGCGGTTTTCCGTTAATGCACTGATTGCATGGTCGGTTGCATCTTCAACCCGCTCAAAATTAATATCATCAAACTCACCGAGGGATTTTAAAATCTCTTTATCAGTAAATTGAGGGCCCAGATACACGTCATTCATCTGGATTTTTGGCTCACCTTTTTCATAGAGAAGCTGTGCCGCTGCACCAATACACAAGCCGCCATCACCCATTTGCGGCTGTATAAAGACATTCTTGACGCCTGGTATTTCGAGTATACACTGGTTTACACGTACGTTTGCAAATACTCCTCCTGCCATGCATACATATTCAGCACCGGTTTTATTTACATAGTGCTGAACCAGTTCTGTAATTGATTCTTCCAGATGTAATTGCGCAGCTGCTGCAACATCCTCACGGGTATTATTTTTGATCAGATCTTTGAGCTCCTCAGAGTAATTTGTGTAAAACGGCCTGAATAATTCACCTGATTTTCCATACACTCTACCGTTCTCTACATAAATCATCTCCCTCATTTTCGGAAGTAATTTTTGTGGATCTCCGTGGGCTGCCAGTCCGGTAACTTTGCCTTCATGCCGATGTGGTCTGTATCCAAGCAAGCCTGTAATGCGACCATAGAAAAAGCCGAGGCTATCGGAACTGCTCCCGCGATATAAAAATTCAGCCGAATCAGAAGTAATATAACCAATTGAGAACGACATAAAATCACCACGCCCATCGCAAGTAACCACCAATGATTTCACGAAAGGAGAACAGGAGTATGCCGAAAATGCATGAGCTTCATGATGATCAAACGAAGCAGCTTTCTCTTCAAGGCCGTTTTCTTCAACAAAAGCCCAAAATTCATCCCGCTTTTTTTTGTCCTGTTTTATTTCTGCATCAATTCTTTCCCTGAAAATAGACAGACCTTCAGGGTTTGTTTGTGCTTCATGAACAATTCTGTCAAAATATTCCAATAGATGTTTTTCCGCATCAAAACCGGCACTCCATCCATAAGCAATATGATCAATCTCGTTTAATGAGATTCCGGCATGTTGAAGACAGTAATCAATTGCATTTGTTGGCCAGGAATTATCCATTTTTACTCTGGTAAACCGCTCTTCGCTGGCGGCAGCAATCAAAACTCTATCTTTTATAATACATGCACTTGCCGTCTCATCATTGGCAATTCCTAAAATTATCATACGTCTATTTGAATTTTTAAATCTCTTATTTACTTAAATCACAAAAAAGTTTCTGAAACCTTTCGGGGCTCTTACCATCAATGACTTTGGGATTTTCAAAACTTCGTATCTTTCTGAATCCTTTTTCTATTTCTTTTTCGGAAAAATCTACGACATCAATAATTGCATTCAGATTTTTAAAACCGGTGTAGATGCTTTTTTGATTATCCACATACATGCCGGATATCACTTTATTCCCCGTAGCAAGTGCTTCATATAAAATACCACTTGCCGGAACCAAGGCTACATTTGCATTAAACATCAATTGTGCCATCTGTTTTTCTTCCAAAGCGTGGTAAGTTACAACATTATCAGCTTTTTTTGTGATGGAATTCAGTTCAACTGTATCCCGAAAACCGGCACCCAGAACAACGACAATTTTTTCAAACTGAGATGAATCAATGGCAATTTGTAATGCTTTTGGGGTAATATTTTTAAAATCTGTTCCCCCAAAACAAATAAACAGAGTTAAATTGGATGGATCTGTTTCTCTTGTATAGTTTGTTGACAGAAACGATGGCCTGAGCAAGGCGAATTCAGGCCCAAGTGCAAAGCTTGTGTAGGCTTGTGCACTATACATTTCCGGCGTTACCCCGGGTGCATGATTAATAATCAGATCGGCATAAAAACCCTGATTATACAGATCATCAATACAGATCAGTTTATCGGCATTTATTTTGATTTTTTTTTGAAAATCATAAGAGAAATTATAGCCATCAAGTACAACAAAATCGTCGGGTTGAACTGCATTTAGAAACTCGGACTCGGATGAAATCTCCACACTACCGAAGTTTAAATCAGTGATATTCTTTTTCAATTCAGGAGGCAGTGATTTGCTGTAAAATGTGATGTGAAAAATATCTTTTAGCATTTGAGCTAAGGAGAGCGATCGAACTATATGGCCAAATCCGATTTCGTGGCTGCCATCTGATCTAAAAAGTATCTTCTTACTCATACTCCTTTAGAATTTTTGCTGCTCTTTTCAATGCTGCATGCTCTAAATGATTTACAGCTGCATTTAGCTCATCTTTTAAACTGTTATACTGTTTTCTTTGAACATTTTGAAGATTCACTTCGAAAATCCAGGGATGTTCTTCTTGAATATAATTTATCAACCCGATACCGGTTCTTACACCCGGTTGATAGAATTGAAGAATTGAACTTAACATCAAGAAATCAGAAGGATAGTCTATTGTTAGTCTGTAATTTTGAACAACACTGCTCAATTCTGTGTTAAAACATTGCTTTTTAAAATTACTGCTGTTTTTGATGTATAAAGTTACGTGTTCTCTATCTGCTTTTGTCAGGGAATCACCATCAATTTTTCTAAAAACTGTTCCATTTACAATTTCCACATTCATTCCTACGGGTAAATTGTTCGTGTATGTATAGTCATTAGAATCATTTATATGATAGTGTACAGCTGCATCAATGATTCCTGTATCAATTAGCGGATTATCACCAGTCAAACGAATTACAACATCCAGTTGATTTTTAATTGCTAAGCTTTGAAACCTGCTAAAAACGTCATCTTCATCACCTCTGAAACAGTCTATTTTATTATTAGTGCAAAACTCTTCCAGTTTGTCATCAGCAGAACTTGTTGATGTTGCAACTATAATATCACCCTGAATAGAACTGGTTTTTAGTTGATCAACAATCCATAACAGCATCGGTTTCCCATCTTTCAGCGGAATGGATTGCAAAACTTTTCCGGGAAATCGGGTACTGCTCATCCTTGCCTGGATAATAAAACCAACTTTTTTATCCAACCGTCCACCCTCCGTCAACAATCAAATTTTGTCCCGTAACGAAGCCAGATGCATCCGAAGCGAGGTAAACAAATGCACCGGCAAGATCTTCTGGTTTGCCGATTCTTTTCAGTAACGTTCTTGTGGCAAGCATTTCAATAAATTCTTCTTTTTCCTGAACAGTTTTCGATGGAAACGGCCCGGGTGTAACAGTATTCACGGTAATTCCTTTTTCCCCAAGATAGGATGCGTAATATTTTGACAATTGCACAACACCTGCCTTTGCAGCCCCATAATGAGGCGGATTCAACATCTCAGGGAACTCTTTGTACACTTCAAAGTCCGGTGCTACCACACCATACATCGAAGAAACATTGATAATTCTGGGTGATTCGCTTTTCTCAAGGTAGGGAATACACTCACGAATACATCTGAATACACTATTCAGGGTTCCGTCAATGCCTTTTTCCCAATCGCTATCCTTCATCGTCAGCGGATCCTGACCGGATACATAAAATGCATTATTGATCAGAACATCTATCTTCCTTTCTTTTTCAAAAATGGCACGAAAAGCACCGGCTATCGAATCCGTTTTTGATACATCACACTCCTGGAAAATGATGGATTTCCCATAAAGGTCATTATCTGAAAAAGCCTCCAGAAATTTATTTTCATACCGTCCAAGTACAAATACTTTTGCACCATGATAAGCAAGACTCTCCGTTGTTGCTTTTCCGAGGTATCCATAGCCTCCGGTAATTAACGCAACTTTGCCGGTTAGATCGAATGTTTGAATGTTCATTTTGCAGGCCAGTTTGACGGCATTAAGATTTCATCAGGGATCTCTATCTGAATTTGCGGTAATTCCTCAGCCGTTCCAATACCTTTAAGATTACTGAGAAGTTGCTCACTGTTATTCACACCAACAATTACTCTGTCAATCAATGGATGTTGTAAAACATAAATCAGCAGTGATTGTGCAAGGTTGCTGGTCTTCGTTTGAAGATTTTCAATTACAGGTTTAACCCGATCAAAAAATAATGATAATTCCTCAGTTTTTTTAAAAAACAGGCCTTGCAAAAATACTGAGCGTGCGTGAATTTCGCAGTTGTATCGTTTCAGCATTACAAGATCGCTTTCAAACCGCTTATCAAAATAATTGAATGGCAACTGAACAATACCGGGTATCATATTTTCTTCAATAAGAGCACGAAGCTCGGCTGGTTCATTCAATGAAAAACCTATCTTTTTGATGCGCCCCAAATCTTTTAAGTGCTGAAGAATTTCCCACTGAACGGGGTTGTTAAGAAGATCTTCAGGCCGGTGAGCAAGGAAACCATAAAGGTTATCACAGTTTAGGTTTGAAAGGCTCTGATAAAGCTGATTTTCTATTGAAAGATTATCCGGCGGCATGAATTTCGAAACGATCCTGAAACCCGTCAGATCATTTGCTCCAATCACTTTTTCAGCTATCCCGTAGGCTGATGCAGTATCTAAAAGTTTAACATCATACTGCCTGCATACATTTAAAATTTTTGTCACCTCTTCTGGTGGTGTCTGTCCCTGTACATTTGAAATACCATAGTCTGTTCCAAATTGTACAGTGCCGATTCCAACCTTTTGAAAAAGATCATTTGCCATAAAAAGAGCGAATGGTTTCGATCACATATTCTTGCTGTTCTTCACTCAGCGAGGGATACAGAGGTAAACTGATGCAAGAGCTGTAGTATTTCTCGGCATTTGGCAAATCGCCCGGTTTCCAACCAAGTTTTCTGTAGTATGGCATCAGATGAAGAGGTATATAGTGTATCTGTGCAAAAATTTTATTTTGTCTAAGATAATCATAAAGCTCTTTTCGCTTTTCCACTTCAACTACATATAGGTGATATGCGTGACCATCAACAAAACCGGCCTGGCGAATTAACCAGGGTTCACCTGCAAATGATTCTGCGTACCGTTTTGCAATCTCTTTACGCCGTTTTAAACCTTCATCTGCTCTAAGAAGCTGGCTGCGCCCGAGTGCTGCCTGAAAATCGGTGAGCCTATAGTTATATCCGAGATCTTGCATCTCCATATACCAGCCAGGGTACTCTTCTTTTTTATCGTCATCATCCTGAATAAATTTGCCTCTAGCAATATTCGGTGTATTTGAATAACGATCATTATCTTTTATAATGCCATGCGTTCGTAGTGACAATAATTTTTGGTAGAGTTCAGGATTGTTTGTGGTAATCATACCACCTTCGCCGGCTGCTATGTGCTTAACGGGATGAAAAGAAAAGATTGCAAGATCGGCAAATTCTCCACTGCCACAACGGGATTCAATATTTTCGCTGTTGAGAAACCAACCTCCGGGAGCATGGCATGAATCTTCTATGATCCAAAGTCCATTTTCATCTGCAAGTTCTCTATATGCTTCAAGGTTCACCGCACGGCCTGTAAAATCAACCGGTATAATACCCTGGTACATACCTTCGGGAGCAGCATTAAGTAACTGTTTCACATATTCGATATCGATAAGCCAGGTTTCAGGATCAATATCTGCAAAAACAACCTCACCGCCACAGTAGAGAATACAATTTCCCGATGCCGCAAATGTTAGGGGTGTGGTGATAATTTTTGAGCCATTTTTCACTTCGAGAGCGAGTGCACATAAATGCAGCGCAGCCGTACCATTCGATACTGCAACAGCAAACTTACTACCCACATATGTAGCAAAAGCTTGTTCAAAGGCTTCGATTTCAGGGCCCTGAGTTAAATAATCAGACTTTAGTACCCGGATAACTTCATCTATATCCTTATCTGTAATATGTTGCCTGCCATATGGAATTGGTGATTTGTGTTCCTGCATAAACAGAATACTTTCAGGTTACAGATTTATGCGTGAAAATCAGGATAAAGATGCGTTTTTATCAGTTCCCGTATCTGCTTAACGGAGAGCCATTCATCATTATCACCGGAGTTATATCGAAAACCGAGCGGAACTTTCTTAGCACTGAAATGCTCCGTAAACTCATCAAGCTTCCA
Source organism: Balneolaceae bacterium (assembly GCA_007123985.1). Classification (GTDB taxonomy): domain Bacteria; phylum Bacteroidota; class Rhodothermia; order Balneolales; family Balneolaceae; genus Rhodohalobacter. The sequence continues at coordinate 9,537 of SLGA01000086.1, forward strand.
GCTGTAATTTGATGGTAAAATCACAAAATATTTTCCAAGGTCGTAGGTATAAAAAGAGTCTGAAGTAGTAATCATCTCTTCATGGATTTTTTCCCCCGGCCTCATACCTATTATTTCATGTTTACAGTCTGGCCCTATAGCTTCCGCTACATCAGTAATCCGATAAGATGGAATTTTCGGAACAAACAATTCTCCTCCCCAGGCATGTTCAAGGGCATGCAATACCATGTTTACACCATCGGCAAGTGTTATGGAAAATCTGGTCATGCTTGTATTAGTGATAGGGAGTACACCCTCCTCTCTTTTTTTCATAAAGAAAGGTATTACCGATCCATTAGAACCCATTACATTTCCATATCTCACTACTGAAAATGTGATAGGATTCCAACCGCGAATATTATTTGCTGCAATAAAAAGTTTATCGGAAACCAATTTAGTAGCACCATATAAATTCACAGGGGCAGCTGCTTTATCAGTAGATAGGGCAACAACTTTTTTTACCCCGTTGGATAAACACGCTTTTACAAGGTTTTCAGCCCCGCCAATGTTTGTCTTTACACATTCATCTGGATTATATTCCGCGATGTGAACATGCTTCATGGCTGCGGCATGAATCACATAATCGATACCATTAAGTGCCCTCTTCAGTCTGCTGTAATCGCGTACATCACCGATAAAGAACCGAATCATCGGGTAATCTTTATGCGGGTACTCCTGTGCCATTTCAAACTGTTTTTGTTCATCCCGTGAATAGATAACTAACCTCTCTATATTTGGCCAATCGGTTAGTACCCGTTCTACAAAAGCTTTGCCAAAAGAGCCGGTACCACCGGTTATTAGTATTGATTTTTTATTTAAATTCATAAACTTTAAATGAGTTCCATCTTAGTTGGAAAACTAATTGTCTACCAGGCTCATTCTTCTAAACTGCTGGCTATTTTCCATTAGTTCATCATAAGTACCTTTAGCAACTATTTCTCCTTCATCCATCATGTAAATCACGTTGCAATTTTTAACTGTAGAGAGCCGATGAGCAATCATGATTATCGTTCGGTCTCCTCGAAGTCGTTCAATAGCTTCTATAACAAATTTTTCAGTAATATTATCGAGTGCGGAAGTAGCCTCATCCATTACCAATATTTGCGGGTTATTATAAAGTGCTCTTGCGATTGTAACCCTCTGCCGTTGACCTCCTGATAATCTGACACCACGCTCTCCAACTCTTGTTTTTAATCCAATAGGCAGACGTTTAATCAAATCACCAAGCTGTGCTGCTTCTATGGCATTGTTCAACTTTTCCTCGTCTACCTCATCATCGGGTATTCCAAATGCAATATTTCTGAAAATTCTCTCATCGAATAGATAGTTCGATTGTTGAATGTACCCGATATTTTTCATCCAGCCTCTCAGATTCTCCAATATATCTGTATTGTCAGCAAGAATTCTACCATCCTCGGGTTCTAGCAATCCAAGTATTAGGTCTACAAGCGTTGTTTTTCCGGCGCCAGATGCCCCAACAAAAGCTACTGCATCTCCTTTTGTGATAGTGATGCTTATATTCTTAACTGCATAGCTATCAGAGTTAGGATACTTATAACTCACATTATCCAAAACTATTTCTTTCTGGAGGTTTATTCTTTCTACAGTTTTAAGATTTTTTTCTTCTTCTATAGCAGATTGTTTTTCAAGATATTCGAGATCTTCACTCACTGCATAAACAGCGTCAGCGCTATAACGGATACTTGTTATTTGCTGAACAAAAGTGTTAAAAATCGGCATTA
>SLGA01000268.1 GCA_007123985.1 Balneolaceae bacterium
ACAGAGAAATTCCAAGCCCTGAAAACGAATCGAAGTTTCTGAGCAAAGAGTTTATGACCTTTACAGGCTCTATGCTCCTTTTTATTCTTGGTTTTGTGATCATCATCGGTACCAGTTCACCTATTATCGGCAAGCTTTTTGTGCCGAATCCAACCCCTCCGGAGATTCAGTTTTATAATGACTGGAGCATGCCAATTGCCATCATCATGGCATTTGCAACGGTGCTGGGGCAATATCTTTTCTGGCAAAAACACACCTGGGAGAGTCTTGCAGGGGCAATGATCATACCACTTATCGTCACCTCAACAGCTACTGTACTTACCATTGTATTTGGTGATGTTCGCAGCCTCTATTACATGGTGTATATTTTTGCTGGATGGTTTACTGTGATTGGAAATACTGCTGTAATGTTCAGCCTCATCAAAAAAAATCCAAAACTGATTGGCGGAACACTTACACACATTGGGTTTGGTGTGTTGCTTCTCGGGGTACTGGCATCCTCTGTTTATACAGAACCACTCCTTGACAGGGGAATGCGAAATTACAATGCCAGAATAGCAGCTGGTGATGTGTTTGATGAAGAGGGCTTTCCTGTAACCCAAAAAGTGGAGATGTTTTCCCTTGAGATCAACAAGCCTACCCTGGTTAATGAACGCTATATCGTTACATACAGAGGCTACGAGCTGAGTGACTCCCCGCGCCCCGGGCAACAAAACTACATTATTGATTTTGAGCCGATTGATGGCAGCAGTCCATTTACGATGACTCCCGAAGTTTACCCAATGTTAACCACATCAACTGCGGATAATATTGACTGGTCGGTTGATCCTCACGTTAGAACCGGCTGGTTTAGTGATATTTATCTCTATGTTGCCGGAAGTAAATACGTACAGCAGAAAAACGATGAGCTTGAGAGAAGAAATCAGCGAAACAATATGATGCCTGTTGGCGATGGTGAAGAAGATTCAGATATTCAGTCAATTGAATTGCAGATGGGTGAAACTGTTGCAGCGGGACCGTTTACCTTCACTTTTATAAACTACGTTCCTGCAAGTGAAGAAGCTCTGCCTGATAACACACAGATAGGTATTCGTGCGCTCATTCGGGTTGAGCATGAACCAACCGGTAATGCATTTGAAGTAGAACCTCTTTTTGCTGTATATACCGAAAACGAACGTAGTTATACCTACTCACCCCCACTTGAGATTGACCGCTGGGGTATGGAAGTTCTGTTCAGCCGGATTCACCCTGAATCTGATTCTATTGAACTAACGGTAAAAGGGTTGGATGAAGAGTTCGAAGAAGACTGGATTCTGATTGTCGCTGAGAAAAAACCATTTGTATCTGTAGTATGGCTTGGTACTTTTCTGCTAATGGGTGGTTTTAGCATCTCAATCATGCGTCACTGGAGACGAGAAAAAGACACAAAAGAGAAGGAATAACAAGCAGTAATTAGGTTTCATAAAAGCTGCATTTTATTGTGAAGAGCCTACCCGAACCTCTTTGTTCTTCTGAGTTTAAAGCCATTTTTATCAAATCTATTGTCTATTCATTAGCTTCAGGTATTTGGTGTACAGAAAGTTCGGTAAATCTGAACGCAGTTAAGGTGTAAATCATTTTTACATATGTGAACTGAACTTTAACTTCAGATTCATTACTATAAAGGGCTAATTATAAACTAAAATATAATATATCAATCATGTCGAAGATCAACTATCTATTTGTTTTTTTACTTATGGTTTCGGTTGCCTGTTCTTCCGGTGAAATGGCAGAAACCGAATCTTCCGATGATTCGTGGGACACCAAAGAGATGAGAACCCAGTACGAGGACATCAAAGTTACAAAGCTTGTTGACGGGCTTGAACGTCCATGGGCAGTTGCATTCCTTCCCGATGGCCGTAAGCTTGTTACAGAAAAACCAGGCCGTTTAAATATTGTTGAGGGTAATGATGTAACCGTTGTAGATGGCACTCCTGAGGTTTCTTCAAGAGGGCAGGGCGGACTACTCGATGTTGTTTTGCACCCGCAATACGAAGAGAACGGATGGGTTTACCTTACATTTTCAAAACCCGGTCCAGATGATGAAACTGCATTAGCAGTTGTTCGAGGCCGGCTCGACGGTAGCAGTTTTGTGGATATTGAAGAAATTTTTGAGCAAAACCGATATTCATCACCAGGTCGCCATTACGGTTCAAAAATTGCATTTGACGCTAACGGTTATATGTTTGTAAGTGTAGGTGACAGGGGAGCCGATCCTCCGCGCGCTCAGGATTTGAGTGATCATGCAGGAACACTTCTCAGAATGTATGATGACGGTTCAGTGCCGGACGATAACCCGTTTGTAAATGATTCGAATGCCGCACCTGAAATTTTCTCTTATGGTCACAGAAATATTCAGGGTCTCATCATCAATCACGAGAACAACGAAGTCTGGGGAACAGAGCACGGGCCTCGTGGTGGTGACGAACTTAATTTAATTGAAGCCGGTAAGAATTACGGATGGCCAGATGCCAGCCTTGGCCGTGCCTATGGTGATGAAACAAGTTTCCATGATGGTACCGTAGCACGCAGCATTGACGGTATGGAAGATCCTGTATATGAATTTTTACCAACACTCGCACCATCTGGTTTAGCACTCGTAACCGCTGATAATTTTCCGAATTGGGAAGGTAACTTGCTTGCCGGCGGTTTAAGAGCAGAGCGAATCAGGCGTCTTCTTATCATGGATAATACCGTAATTCATGATGAGGAACTGCTTCTTCAGGAAGTTGGTCGAATCAGAGATGTTCGGGAAGGCCCCGATGGTAACATTTATGTTATCACTGATGAAGATCCAGGAGCACTTTATGTGATTGAACCTGCCGATCTCTGATCTTAAAGATTTGATAAATCTTTTCGAAAGCCCGGTAAGAAATTATCGGGCTTTTTTTAGCATAATGTGCTTCAACATTATGCCCTTTCGGATCTGTAAGCGTGTTCGAGCAGGGCTTGCATCGGTACATATTTCAATACAGCTTCGTTTGTAGCTTCCAGTACTACTTGAGGTGCCATTCCTGCATCGTACGCTTCTTTCCATCGCAAGGCGCATAAGCACCATCTGTCTCCATTAACAAGTCCCGGAAAGTTGTACTGAGGTATGGGTGTTGATAGATCGTTACCTTGCGATTTAGAGAAGCTTAAAAATTCAGTGGTCATTATAGCACAGACCAGATGCCTGCCGCGATCCTCAGGACCAGTATCACAACATCCGTTTCTGTAGAAGCCTGTAAGAGGATTTTCAGAGCAAGATGTCAGTTTTTCTCCAAACACATTTTTTGAAAGATCGGTGTTCATAATTCTATAAAAGTCAGTTGGTTCTTGCCGGGTACAAGTTTACGATAGAAACATGATTTTCGAAACTTTTCGTGTCGATTCTTGGTGTGGCAAACTCCCTCACCATCGAGTGTTACTAGATAGATTACAGCATCTTGATCACAATCAACCAGAATTTCCTTCAGATATATTCTGTTGCCGGATGTTAAACCTTTAATCCAAAGCTCATTTCTGCTGGTGCTCCAAAACGTGGCCTCTCCGGTTTCTAATGAATGCTCCAAAGCTTGTTTATTGATTGAAGCTACCATTAGAATTTCCTTTGTAGATTGTTCTTGTACAACAACCGGCAAAAGTCCGCCTCGCTTTTCGAACTGAAGTTCTAAGTTTGTGTTTTCTTCAATCGGAGTAGTTGAATCTTTCATCCCGGCTAATAATGTGGTTTAAGCTGCAGATAAAATCTGAATATCTGATTTGTAGTGTAATGTACAGGTTTTTCACACCCTGATAAAATGAGTAGCCGTATTTCAGATTGAGCATGAAACATATTTTGATCTATATTCACTTAAAACCAGCTCATTTAACGCAATCATCATTTGAGTAGCTTTGCTGTGCCGATATGTTTTTCAGAGATATCTTTTGGAAGGACAAGAAGTACAAGTACCGAAAATTTTAAAAAAAACTGCAGCAGACAGTTTATTCATGAATTTGTGAGTAGAGCCAGGCCCGGGCGCTGGTCCAGTCGCGTTTTACCGTAGCGGGCGATATGTTGAGAATATCGGCGGTCTCTTCCACATTATAACCGGCAAAGTACCGGCATTCAACCACACGTCCCTGGCGCTCATTTAGTTTTTCGAGCTCTTTTAGAGCTTCGTCAAGTGCAATGAGCTCCTCTGCTTTTTCTTCAGATAGATAAATTTCGTCTTCAAATGGCTGCAGATTCATGCTTCCACCGCGTTTTTTTCGGTTTCGCATCAGTGCGTAGTTTACAAGAATTTGCCTCATTGCTCTTGCTGCGATTCCAAAAAAATGCCGCCTTCCATCCCAGTCCCCTTTGGGAGGATGGTTTACCAGTTTTAAGTAGGCCTCGTGGACCAATGCCGTGGTGTTCAATGTATGGTCGGAACGCTCATTTCTTAGCTGTCTGTGTGCAAGATTTCGTAGTTCATCATATACAAGCGGTAATGCTCTATTAACTGATGAAGAATCCTCGCTCAGTGAGTTTAAAAGTGCAGTTAAGTCGCCTTTTTGCTGAGACATAAATTAGCAGTTCCGATATTAAATAAGTACGCCCTGAGCTATTTGTGGAAGCCCGTAGTCTATTTTATCCAAATTATAATAAAAAAAATCGACCCGACGAAGGCAAAAAGTGGATTGATAGTACTTCTCAATAATTTTTATGAATCTGTGAGCTATTCTTTTCCGGTTCAGTGCATGGTCAAATAGCAGTAAAGTATTCAGATCTTTGCTGAAAGTAAGAAATGTACAAAAATAACAGCGGAGACAGGTGATGAAAACAGTGAAGAAGGTTTTTCTGATTTTGATTTTTCTATTGGGTATTTCAGTAGCGGTTAATGCTCAGAGCAGTGTGCAACTGGGAGTAAAAGCAGGGCTTAATTTTTCAAATCTCCCGGGAGGGCCACATGAACTGAGTTCAAGAACAGGCCTGTTTACAGGTCTGGCTATCGAATATTCAACAGAGACTCTCCCGATTGAGTTTGAATCAGGTGTCTATTTTATCCAAAAAGGAGCTGAAGGAAGATATAAAGAGAGTATAATAAAAGGCGATTACGAAGGTAACGCCGGTACATTTAAACTCGACTATCTTGAAATTCCGCTGCTTGTTAAATATCGGTTTGTATCACAGTCGGCAATTTCACCTTACCTGTTTGCGGGACCGTACCTCGATATTAATCTCAACTCTGAAGTAAAGGCCAGTAAAAATATTGCCTACATCGAAGATATTTCGGCTGAAATCAATAAAACAGGTTTCGGAGTGATAATTGGAGCCGGAGGGGATTTCGAAATTAGCAATCGCACATTCAACGTACAGGCAAGATTTAGTCATGGGCTTTCGGCCGTGTATGAAGATCGTTCTGATGAAGGCGAAAAACATCGTGTATTTACAGTGGCAGCCGGTTTTACCTTTTAACATCAAATTAAAATAGATGGACTACAAAACATGAAACACACACTTTTTTTGTTCTTAACAGGGCTGATCTTGTTGATGGTAAAAACTGCATATGGACAGGGAGGGGTGCAGTTTGGTGCCCATGCCGGTATTAATGCAGCGAATTTTTCCGGATCGGAGATCAGTTATGACTCCCGATTAGGATTTACTGCCGGGATTTCTGTGGGTATACCACTGGTTGGGAAACCATTCCAAATAGAATCCGGGCTTTTTTACTCCCAAAAAGGGGCGAAAGGTGAGTACAGAGATCCTTTTGAAGCACCCTGCTGCAATGCGGGTAATTCTGGTACTTTAAAAACAGATTATATTGATGTACCGATTCTTGCAGTATTTGATTTTGACAGGTCGGGATCGTTCCATCCTCAAATAGTTGCCGGGCCATATGTTGCGGTGAATATAAGTGCGAAAGCAAATGAAGCAGATGATCTGTACATAGAGAAAATTGATGAATATATAAACACATTTGATGTTGGAATTCTGATTGGCGGGGGTGGTGTGTTGCGTACAGATACTCTGAATTTAAGATTCAGAGCTTCCTATGGTGTGGGTTTTATGCCTGTTTTTAATAGCGAAGTTGATGGAGACGAGAAGCACAGGGTTTTAAGCTTTACGGCCGGAATAATTTTTTAAATAGAAATAAGAAATAACAAACCTTCTAAGAATCATGAAATATGTACTTTTTATCTTTTTAACACTGTTGTATTTGCTTCCGGCTAAAACTGCAGCACAAAGCGAAGCTATCACCGGCTCCGGCTTTTCGATTGGTGGCGGTTTGTTCTACGGTTTTGAGGCAGAACAGGCAGGTATCCGGCTGGATGGATTGTACCGTATCAATGAAGATTTCAGAGCTGCAGCCGATTTCGGGTTTTATTTCCCTGAAAACAGGGAATTTGATAAAGTAAACCGTATAGAATTCAATATTAATGCACATTATCTGTTCGTAGATAATGATGAGTTTAATGTTTATGGTTTGGCCGGTATCAATTATTTTCGATATTCGGCTGAGTTTACAGGAACAGGTACGTTGTTACCTGGAAATGAAATAAGGGCATTCGCTGCAGAGTTATCTCCGGTTGATGGAGGAGTCCCGCCAACGGCTCATCAGTCAGGCCCTCCATTTACATCTCCTTCCATTAGTAATTCCGAAACCGGGTTTAATCTTGGGGTGGGCGGTGAATACAAGCTGAATTTTGGGCTCATATTCGGAGAACTTCGATATTCAGGAATTGGCGGTGCTGACCAGCTTGTCTTTGGAGCGGGTATTCGAATACCAATCTGATGCAGAGTGTAGAAGAATGAACACTGCATTCCGTACAATTTGCATTATTGCTGTTCTGATAACTTTCTATGGTTGTAATGACTCGGTTACAACAGAAAACAGAGACTACGAGCTGCTTTCTCTAAACGAACTGGATGAACACATTGAAATCGGATTAATTGCGTGGCGGATGCCGGGTGGTATAACCGGTGGATCAGCCTGTGTTCATTGCCATGCACCCGATGGATTGGATCTTGCCTATTTGAATTACAGCGATTTTACCCTGCGAAGACGGGGTGCCGAGCATGTTTCTCCCGGTATCGAAACATTAAGCGCGAGTAAGCTCGAAGACATTGTTAATATGGTTAGGGCGTTGCAGGTGAAGCATAATATTGACCTTGTAAATCCCCGGGAGTCTATACCGTTTCAACCGGGTGGTAATGTACTGCAGGGTGAAGACAACAGGGGTAGGGACCAGGCTTTTGCTAAAGTGATAAAAGCAAGTAGCTTTCGGTTTACCACGGTAGCAATAGACAGCAAAAGTGAAGCATTACGTCAGCTGGAGGAATGGCAACAGCTGCCTGTTTCAGATATTCCCATTGGGATTGAACTGAATCATTGGAGTGAAGATCCTTACTACAGCAGAAGTGTACGTATTTTGAGCGATTGGGTGCCAGCCGTATCAATAAAACCCGCCATTAATGATGAAGAAGAGTGGCTCGGGCTTCAAATTAACTACACAAATAAACCGGGGAATAGGGAACTTGCTAATCTTTTGAAATACGGATCACTCCTTTACGATGTGTCTGAAATTGGTGCCCTGTCTGAACTATCAAGACTAAAATATAAAGCCCTATTGATTGCCCAGCATCAGTTCAGAGAAGCCGGAACTGTAGAGCAGGTGCAGAAAATTACCCTTAAAAATAGTATTCGAGATTTGCAGCAATACTACCCAGAAATCAAAAACCCGTTTTGGGAAATCGGGGTGTTTTTTGACAGACACCCATCCGCAGACTATCTGGATCTTCCGGAAAATCTGATGAGAGGTTTTTCGGAGAGTAATACTGCGGAGCTTGCCTTGCCCTGGTACTGGCTGGGTTGGATGGCAGACCCAACATTTGAGTTCACAGATTGCGATGATCCGGGAGGCTGTCTTGCGGTGATTTCAGATAGGCTTGCAGAAGAGGGGTTTCATTTTCACAGGGTTTTTGTGGTTGCAAAAACAGTTGCTGCGATGGCTATGGAAGACAAATGGTACCCCTTTGAACCCGCCACACAGGATCAGCCGGTTCCATCTTTTGAAACCCCGGAGCTGCAAAAGTTGTACGAACATATCACCGAAAATTTGAGGCTAATGCTGGATTATTCAGCATCGAAAAAATAACCGGATGAGCTGCTTTTGTACTAATTATTGCATACATGGATATACAAAATGTGATTTCAAACCATGCTCAATAATAGTTAAATAATTATCACATAAAACGTAAACAGAATTATATCAATGAAAAAAATAACCCTATCGATTTTAACACTCTTAGTTGTTCTTGTGTTTTCTCAAAAAACGGATGCTCAGGACAGGTCCTTTGGGATTGGCGGTATGTTGGGTGATCCGTACGGCGTAAGTTTTAAACTTTACATTGCTGAAGATAAAGCCATTGCAGCCGGCCTTGGATTTGGGATTGCTGATGAGATTTCGTACCTCTACATAACGGCAGATTTTTTGCTCCATCGCCTGTACGAAATGGGATGGGATGCCGGTTCGCTCCACCTCTATTACGGACCGGGTGTAAGTTATTATGATCCCGGTTTCATTGATGCAACGATTTCACTACGAGGTCCGCTTGGGCTTGGTGCGGATTTCAGGGATGTACCCGTTGGAGTTTTTTTAGAAGTTGCACCATACATAGATCTGTCACCTGATTTCTATTTTAGTTTTATGGGTGCAGCCGGTTTTCGATTCTATATCAATTGAAGTTCATTTTTTTGCAGTTACAATCAGATTTCTCTGCATCCGACTGAGATAAGTAAGCTAACACACCTCACTCCCGACTTGACAGGTTGGGAGTGTTCTATTTTAGAAGGGCGTACCATTTTATAGCCGAAATATTTTTTCGATTGAATTGAGCTCTTTTTTTCTGTTTTGGTGCATGTTTCCATAAACCCGTTACGGGAGTGTAATTAATTAAAATCTCAATGGATATGGATTCAAGAACAGAAACATCAACTATGCATTCCTGTGCCGCCACAGGCTTTTTCAGTACAATTTTTTATCAGGTCTTTTTTTTAGTGATGCTAAGTATTTCAATGCTGGTATTCACCGCATGCAGCGACAGCTCTTCAGCTCCGGACGACCCAAACAGCGGTACACTCAGGGTAACCGTTGAAACCATTGGCGGAGATACAAGCCCGGTTGGATATACTTTCATGTTGCAGGGAGTAGGGTCATTTGAAACGGATGCGAATGAAGAGTATACGTATAATAACGTGCCGGAAGGAAATTACACGGTGGAGTTAACTCAAAAGGCAAATCACTGCACGGTAATCACGCAAAATCCGCGGACGGTACAGATTATTCCAGGAACCATTGTAGATATCTCATTTCAGGTGGAATGTAAAGCCATAATAAGAGACAGAATAGTCTTCCTGAGTAACCACGAGGGGGCATGGTCAGTCTATTCAAATTCAGTTGATCAACCGGAAAAAGTGCGGATTCCGCAATTCAATGTAAGTGCAACATGGAGACCATCCGTATCGCCTGATGGTACAAAAATTGCATTTGTTTCTACCGCACAGGGTTTCCCGCTTAGCCAGATTTGGGTGATGGATGCTGACGGTACCAATTTTGCAAACATTACACAGGATGCCCAGGCGCATAGTGAGTTTCCGTCATGGTCGCCCGATGGTTCACAGATAGCTTACCACAGATATACTCCAAATGGCGAGGGTGACATTTATGTAATGAATGCAGATGGGACAGACAAACGAAACGTCACCAACTCTTCAACGGGAGATTGGTGGCCATCATGGCATCCTGACGGAAACAGGCTTGCATTTCATACAATAGAATCGGGTGTGCCATTCTATATCAGTACAATTAATGTTGATGGAAGTGGCCGGCAGGAGGTACTCAGGCAGCCGTCTCTGTTTTTCAGGAATCCAAGCTGGTCACCTGATGGGAGCCGCCTTGCATTTCAGTGCAACATCGAATCGAACATATGGGAAATTTGTGTAGCAAACGGTGACGGATCAAACCCACAGAACATTACCAACCTTGGTGTAGCGGGCAGGCAGCACAGGCTTGTGAGCTGGTCGCCCGATGGCAATATGCTCACTTTTGATTCAAACCGGGATGGACAGGAAAATACATTTGATATATTTGTGATGAATGCGAACGGCTCCGGTCTTTCAAACCTCACCAATAACATGAACTCCTCTTCGGTGATGCCATTCTGGTCTCCTGTGGAGTGATTTTTAAATATAAGCGAACAGATAAAACCCTTTCGATTTCGTTGAAAGGGTTTTTGTTTTATGGTGCAGGAACAGGTTCAATGATCGCCCATAATGCAAGCTCAATGTCTGCAGCTTCAAATTCCGGCTGAAAGGTGCCCGATATTCTCTCCGGATGATATAAAAAGGCTGCTGGTGGTGATGCTGTTTTCCCATGGCAATCAACATTTGGTGTTCCATTGTGCGTGGCTTCACTGATATTACGGGTAACCTTCCAATTTTCTACACCATCCGCCCAGGTGCCATCGTATTGTCCGGCAGGCCCAATTACATTGTTTTCCACAAGTGCATTTTGGCAGGGTGGTGCTGGTGATGGATGTCCATGTATAAGCTGTAAGGCCGACCAGCTTCGAGGTTCCATTATATCAACATATCGAATTACTTGTCCTCATCGATGATCCGCCCACATAAATTAATGCATCACCGCCTTTGTAGCCCAATTCAGGCCTGTTGCCATTCACAATTACATGGCTCAGAACAGCATAGTCGAAATCTCGCATGATTACAGGCGAAGATAGTGATGCAGATACAATTTTACGTACGGTACGAGTATTATCAACTGGCCTGCCCTGAGTATAAATTTGCTGCCCGGGATGGTTGATTACAATTCTATCTGAAAGTTCAAATACTGATCCGGGGCATAATTCTACAATCACGTTTTCGGCGGTTAGCAGTTCATTTATATCAGTATGTGTGCCGGATTCGAGGCAGGAAGGCTCTTCAGGAACTGGTTCCGGATCAGGTTCTGTAACAATAGGCTCCTGCCCGGTCACATCATTATCGCAGCTCGTAATGAGTATAATAAAGCATAGTATGTACACTAAAAAAAGTACAGACTTACCTGTGGTCATGGTTTGATCCTGTCTTTTTGAGGCTATTGGTTCTGTTTAGATACTCTTTTTATATAAACGTATTAATGGAGAAAGAGAGGAAAGGGGTGCCAAAAAAAAGCGGAAACATGTGATCTGAAATTCTCAATAAAGTTGCATTAACAGATAGCAACCAAAAACTAAACAACACATATGTATTGTGTCTAGAGCGTCTATTTCAGC
>SLGA01000048.1 GCA_007123985.1 Balneolaceae bacterium
ACGATCATAATTAGTGGCATTAAAACCATCAAGCCTGCCGTAATCAAAACGTCCGTAATTATATGCTTTTGTCCATACTAACTGGCTATTAATATAGAATGGCCCGGGGCCATAAAGAAAATTCAGCCCAAAATTGAGGTTCACCCGATGGCGAAAGTAATCTCCAAAATTTGCAGAAAGTGCATTGGAAGCGGAGCCTCTTTCAAAATGGAAATTGTCGTTATCTGCAACTCTCTGGGCAAAAACGCCAACTCTGAAATTATCTTTATAGGTATCAAATGCAAGAAGCTGGCTATTTGATCCGGGCCCGATAGCTGCACCCTGAACTTGCCCGTAATTTGTATTTCCTTGCCTTATTTGGCTGTGTGTGTAAAAATTTCCCTGAAATCGAACTTGTTGAAGGGCAGGTGCAGTAATGTTTGTGATCTCGAAGTGAGTTTTTAGAAAATCAAAATATGGAACATCAGATATTTTTTGAAATCCATAAGCATATGCGCTATTGTGATTTGGCTGATTGATGAAGTCGCGCAGATTATAACTGAAATCTTCTCTGGCAAATTCAGCAAATATTTCTGCCCGCGCTTCAGGAAAAACGAGATGGAAATACACTGAAGCAATCTGATCCTGACTATCTATTCCTTCCAGATTTGCTCTGTTCGCACTTTCGAAGATGTTAAAAAAGTAGGTTATCTGAGAAAAATTGAATCCGCCATCCTGGTAAATGTAGCTTCCGTTTATTGCACCAATGGTAAGATTTGGAAAGATGGATGGCGAAAATGCAACATTCAAAAAATTAACAAAACGTGTTTTGCCGGCTTCCGGACCCAGATAGTAGTCGGACTCCGCAGGATAACCTCCAAGCCATCTGGCGTTTAATTTGCCAAAGTATGGAATGTTAACAGGCTGTCGGGTACCTAAAAAAAAGTGTCGCAATCCGGCAGAGTTATTACTCATTAAAAGCGGATATTTTCTCATCGAACCCCACCAAAGTGGTTCTGAACTTATTCCTGCCTCTACCTTATTAAAATGAAGTCGTATTGATGAGTTGCCAAAATTAAATATTGAAAAAGGATCCGGTCCAAAGCGAAAAGGTGCATCATACCGAAATCCAAGCCCCTCAGAACTAAATAGGGAGTTTCCTGCTGAATCTGTCTGGATAAATCTTGGATGCAGGAAGTCTTTATTTTCATGATAAATGATATGAGGCTCGAAGTTAACAGAGATATATTCAGATTTAATATAGAATCCCCCAGTAAACTCAGTTGTATGTCCGCGCCCGTACCAGGCAGCAGCGTTATTTTCCCCAATGGGTAGCCTTGTATTAAATGTATTTTGAATAGAAATTGGGAGTAATCCTAAGTAAATACATGAGATAATTTCAGCTTCTGAAGTATTTAAGGGGCGCTGCCACCATTTGTTATAATTAACATTTCTGTTAATGGCATCGTCATAAAAATATAATGTAGATGGACGATTTATAGCACCATAATTGAGTGAATCCTGAAGAAGCAGATTCAATTGCAGTTGCTCATCCATTATACTCCCAACGGATATGGTTTGAGCGTCTAAATCAGAAACTGAAAATGAAAGCAGAAACGGAAAAGCGAAAATGTATCTTAAACTCTTTAATAAATAGCTATTATTTTTAAACTTCAATCTCATAAAATATAAACAAAAAAAATCTTTGCGCTGATTAAACAATGCGATAAAAATCTTTTTATAGATTAAATATTACTGATCCACATCCGTTATGAGTTGGCAATAAATATAAACTGAGAAACTGGGTGGTTATACGAATTGGTTTGTAAAGATAAATGGATTTAGTGGAAATGCATATTACAAATTAAACGGCAAGCAGGTTTAATAGGTGTATAAAATTTGTTATTTTTATCTGCTATTTGCGAATAAGATCTAAACTCTTGTAACAGCTATTTCTAAAATTTATTTATGTCCCAGTATGCACCCGAAGAAGATGTTTTAAACGAACAGAAACATTCTAATAATAAAACAAATGTTCGTGTTGAAGAAAACCCGGATGAAGAGGTAGATATTTGGAATCTTGTAAGAATAATTTGGGCTGGCCGTAAAATAGTTCTTCTATTCGCCTTAGCTTTTTTGTTGTTAGGTATTTTCCATATTAGTGCAGGGCCAACAGAATACACATCTGATGCAGTGCTACTACAGGAATCTTCAAGAGATGTAAGCGGTACGCAACGTTTACTTCAGCAATTCGGTGGTTTTGGTTTCAATACTTCCGGTGGTGGTTCAACTGATATGCTTGGTCCGGGAATGTATCCTACAATTGTATCGAGTATCGAGTTTCAGAGAGAGTTAATTGCCGAACCAATCGAATTTAGCCGATTCGACAATCCTATAACGTTGTATGAGTTTTTTGTTGAGCATCATCAGTCACCTTTTCGCGATAAGGTTTACTCTTTTGTTCGCAACTATACTATAGCTTTACCATTTCGTATTGTGGACTGGATCACAAATATTAGTTTTACACCTGAAGAGCCAACTGAAGAAGTTGAAGTGGAACAGGAAATTGATGGAAGGGTGTTGGTATTGTCGAGAAGAGAGGCTAGTACAATTGTAGAGGTTACGGGAAGAATAAGCTTGAGTATTGATGGTAATCTCATAACCGTAAATACTACTATGCCGGACAGGAAAGCGGCAGCTATGCTTAACGTACAGGTAATTGAACAGATTCAGGAATACGTCACAAATTATAAAATAGAGAAGGCGAGGCAGAATGTAGAGTTTACAGAAAACAGACTTGTTATAGCCGAAGAGAGATATGAAGAGGCTCAGAGGGCACTCGCAGAATTCAGGGATCAAAACATAAACCTTGCAACAAATGTTGCAAGAACGGAAGAGGAAAGGCTTGCCAACCATAGAGACAGGATGTTTAATGTCTACAATTCTCTGTCTGTAGAACTTGAACAGGCAAGGCTTAGGCTTCAAGAAGAAACACCACTATTC
>SLGA01000077.1 GCA_007123985.1 Balneolaceae bacterium
AGAGATACCAAATCTTTATCCGCGCCTTCACCGTGCACTCACGGTTTATCTTGCAGGTTCCAACGTTGATCCCGAAGATATTTTACAGGAGACATTTTTGAAAGCGTACAAAAACATAGAGCACTTTCACGGTAAATCAGAGCTTTACACGTGGCTTTATTCAATCGCAAGAAATCTTAGCATTGATGAATTCAGAAAGCAAAAAAAAGAAAAAGGACGCAACACTATTCCGGTAGATGAATTTCAGATTACAAGTGATGAGTTTTCAAGCGGTGATAATCGGGAAGAGATTTTATTGCTCAGAAGGGCCATTTCTCAACTACCCGAATTACTAAGAACAATTGTTACGATGAAATCGATTGACGGGCTAAGCTATACTGAAATAAGTGAAGTGACAGGAATAAATGAACAAACCCTAAAAAACAGAATGTTCAGAGCACGAAAAGAAATTTTTCAAATCATGAAAAACAGTAAAAACGGATGAATGATATACGAATTCAACTGGAAAGAAAAATTGCAGATGCCGCTGATGGTCAGCTTTCTGATGCTGAGATTTTGCGATTAGAGGCCGAACTGCAGCAATATCCAGATCTGCTTCAGGATTATGAAGAGATTATGAGCCAGCCCGATTTAGCAAATCTGTATGGTGAAGTGGAAGACATCAGCAGCTTTAGCTTCCAGATTGAGAGCATTAATCAGGCAATATCTAAGTATAACAGGGAGTACCAAAGTTTTGAAGAAGTTACGATATACTGGTTTAAGCGGTATGCAGTTGCAGCCTCCATCGGAATTTTGGTACTCGCCTCTGTATTTAATTTAAGTGCGGGATCCAGCGGGCAGTATGATGATACTCTGGTGATCAGTGAAATGCTTTATCCAAACCAACAAAGCGATGTGGATGATTATGTGCTATACCTCGAAGAAATTTCAAATCAATAGTTCACTCTAATGAATACAAAACAGAAAGCTGTAATTGCATATTTGGTGATATTCTTTGTCGGTTTGTTGGCCGGCATGATGATTAGTAATCGTGTTTTCCAGCCCGTTGAAAGCAGCGGTGTTGAATATACTGAGGAGAGAAGAGGCGGTGAACGTTTCGGGTGGCAAAGGCAGCGATCCGAAAGACCGGAGAGGGGTTCAATCGGAACCTTTATATCCAGACGATTAAACCTGGATGTTGAGCAGGAAGAACATTTTATTGAGCAGCTGGAAAAATATCATGTTGATGTACGGCAAACCATTTTCGAACAAAGAGAAAAAGAGAAAGAGGTGATCCTTCAAAAATATCTGGATTTCAGAGAAGAGGTGGCAGAGTTGTTAAATGAAGAGCAGTTGCAACAACTTGATACAATAGTACATCCGGATTCAGTCAGATCATCAGGAATTCAACGCATGAGGGGTTCAGGAAGACCTGGGAGATGAGTGAGCCTTCCGGATGTTAAGAAGATTTTTAATCTATCTGAGTTATGCTACTGCTTTTTCAGGTATGAATGAATGCAATGCTCCAACCAAATCAGATTTTGATACAGGTTTTTGAAGCAAACCCGAATTCATAATGGTCTGTATGTCATTGAAAAGCTCAGAGTCATTCAGTGCAGTAATAAATATGACGGGTACTTCAGACTGCTCGCGTATTTTTTTCACGGCCTGCACGCCAGTCATTTCACCTTTCAGATAGATATCCATGAGAATAAGGTCCGGCTTAGCTTTGTTTACTTCATCCAAGGCTTCATCACCCGATCTGCAAACTGCAGTTACTCCAAAATTCTCACTCTCCAAAATCTTCTTGAGTACTGTTGACTGAATGAAACAGTCCTCTACGATTAATACCTGGTTATTCACGTTTCCAGATGTTAGAAGTTAATATGTATGTTTAGATTGCTTTTGCGCTTTCTCTTTTAATTCGTTTAAAACGCGGTAACCAAAGTTTGTTTTGGCTTGAATACTAACAAACTTATCTAATTGCTATAATCTAAAGTCACGAATTAGCGCAAAATATTCAAGAGTTGCCGTCATTATAAGAAAATTCTAACAGTCTGTTTCTTAAGCGTTCAACTATAGTAAAAAGCGTTGTTCATTTATAGATATCTGAGGTAAAACTTTTAAGAAAAGTGCCCCATAAGTAGTTATTAAACAAACTATTCTAAAATCCTTTTACTCGTTGATTGTCGCAGAGAATATGTTATGAGTTATTTGTTTAATTAACAAAAAATTGGAACCGATTTTACTTAGTTGCAAATTTAAGATCTGCTTATCTTTTAATGGTTAAAAGAGACCCGGCATTACTATTTATGAATAAATATTCAGGGCCGTTTTTTTGAAACTCTGGATAGTCGTTTATCGTTATAACAACCTTACCTAAAACAGGAGAAAATAAACTACCTCCGATCTGATTTACGGATCAGAAAATCATACATAAAAAATAAATAAAAGAGTATCCATTCAATACAATGAAGTACCAAATAGTAAAAACAATAACCATTCTTTTAATTACAGGTCTCTTTACCGGATCCGTATTTGCAAAAGACAATGACCAAGTTGTAACTGACGACCTGATTGAGGCCGTAATAAGCATTGACCTGGTAAGCCTTAATGTGCTGCTCTCTGAAGGAGCGGATATTGATACACTTGATGCTGAAGGAAACACTCCTCTGATGATCGCATCAAAGATCGGCAACCCGAGAATGTTGCGCATCATCTTAGTGCACAATCCTGATGTTGATGCTGTTAACAACTATGGTGAAACAGCACTTATGATAGCAGCTGAGAACGGCCAGTTTGCTGTTGTACAGCAGCTTCTTGAAAAAGGTGCAAACATCCATGCTAAGAATAATGAAAGATTAACTGCAGTGGACGTCGCGAATCGATTTGGCCACAGACAAGTAATTAACATACTGAACAGATCCTCAGAGGAAATACTCTCGAGATAGTACAGCAGTTGTAAAACAAAAAATTAGCC
>SLGA01000106.1 GCA_007123985.1 Balneolaceae bacterium
TACAGAGGCTTGCACTGAAGTAGTAATTCTACTTAATCAAAACCATCTTACGTGAGAATACCCCGCCGGTGGTTGTGAGTCTGTACACATACACCCCGCTCGACAATCCAGCCGCATCAAAGGGCACATCGTAACTGCCAGCTTCTCTGAAGCCATTGGCGAGAGTGGCCACACGCCTGCCAAGCAGATCGAACACTTCAAGAGTTACAAAACTACTGCTGGGCAGCCGATAGTTGATTATGGTGCCGGCATTGAATGGATTCGGATAATTCTGATTCAGCTCGATAAGTTGTGGAATTTCAGATGGATCAGGGCCGATCTGGATGGGTCCATCAACATCGAGGCTGATATTATTGAAGGTTACGCGGTCTCCATCGGAGGCGCTCATATCATCTCCATCAAACCGAATCCTCACTTTAAAATGCAGATTATTATCGGTTTGCTGAATGGATCTGAAGTCAATTTCAAATAACTGAAAATCATCCGAAAGGGAAAACTCCGAGACGTCCATACCCGTGTTAGTCCATTGCGGTTCACCGTCGGTTACAGAATAATCCGCTATCAACCTGTCAGCTGCGCCCTCATCCATGGCCGCAAATGAGAGGACAGCACCCCGGTATCCTGCAGTAGGCAGGTGTAAAATTATGGTATTTTCTCCGGCATCACCGCGGAAGGGCTGGCGAATCTGTAAGGCTCGCATATCATCGGCGGTGTATTCTTTGTTCTGATTTCCCCCGGATCTGTAATTTAGTTCTGTGGGACGGTTCCTTCGTTCCATGGATGCTTCACGCCAATTGGGATGGTTTTCATCAAACGGATAACCGTCCAGTGAAGACCGGAATTCAATGAAGGCATTTTGCCTGAGATTTTTTGTGACAGGTAGAGTCTGTAGCGGTGTGTTATTTGGTATGGAATCATCAAAGTACCAGAAGTATTTAAGCAAAGGTGTGTTCTGCTCAATAGGGTCTCCCATCTGTCTGTCGATCCATAAGAGTCGTTGACTTAGCCAGTTTTTCATCCAATCAACTTCATCGCGGTAGGTTTGTCCCACGTACCAATTTGGCCATACGTATGTACCCAAAGTTGGCCATCGCTCGAAATTTCTCACTTGTGATTCTTGTAGCAAGCGGTAGTTATCATCGATCATTCCCATCAGGTGCGAATTGGAAAAAACACCCTGCCGAAGCTGCCACCAGCGTTCGTTCATCCGCTGCCTGTAGGCATCATCTTGCATGAGGCGGACATACCAGTCGCGAACACCACACCCCACGAAACAGTCGTTACTGGCTTCGGGGTAATACCACCCGGTGGGCTCCCAGCCGGTCAGATAATCGGCAATACCAATACTTAGGTTAAAATCCCAAACCGGCCCCATAATCAGTTTGCCGCCACGATCTTTGTACATGAATGTACTCAGGCGGTAGCCGTCAATCTCTTTGAGCAGTTCGGTAACCAAAAAATGGTCGATGAAGGAATCGACATTGATATAATTTTCATACCCGGCATTGGGATCATCGAAATTGGGACCATAAAGGGCATCTTCGAAATCACTCATGTAATCGCGGATCCATCGCTGCTGTTCTGCTGAAATATCTTCCTCGGCCGGCCGCGCGTGTGCAAGTTGTGTGCCTCTGCGCGTTCTGAAACCCGACTCACCCTCGTTAAGCCGATCTTTTTTGATGATATACCCTCCCGTAATTTCTGGTTCACTGTTGTCACCCGGTGCAATTTGTGTGATGTTAACACGATCGTCGCTCCATTTGATGCGTTCTGTTAACACATAAACGCCGTGGTAATGCTCATTGGTTACGGGTCCGCTACCGCGATGTTTATAGAGCTCAACAAACTGAGTTCTCGGGGCATACCAGCCGGTATCCTCAGCCAGCTGATAGGCCACAACATTTCTCATGAGTGTCATATCGGTGTATGGGGCATACAAAATCCAGTTATGATCGGGCGGCAGGCCAAGCAGTTGTTCGCTGAGGTTGGTATCGTCCTCATCCTGCAAGTGAAAACCATACATATTTTTTGGGAAAGAGAGCGAGCTGGACCCTCTCTTATTGATCTTCATCCTGCTTTGGAATCGTTGCTCTGATGCAATTGTTGCTCTTCCGTCGGTATCCCTGTCGATAAATGTGATGGCTCCCGGGGTTCTGTCACCCGGTGTAATATCGGTGTTGTACTGATTGATAATTACCAGCGGGAGGTTAGAACTAAAGTTTGCAACCTGTGGTGAAAGGTAGTTGAAAATAGCTGTTTTTACTTCACTTTCCAGTGCATTATCTGTTGCTGCACGGGCTCTTACCATCATTGTTCGATTGATCGGCAGAGGGCCTGAATATTGTGATGAACGGCCCGGTTGTGGTTCCGAACCATCCAGTGTGTAGTAGATATCTGCGCCGTCGGGTGAAGTTAGAATCAGTTGAACGGATGATGTAATCGCACCGCCTTCATGTGAAAATTGTGGTGCAGAGAGCTGCTGTCTGTAGCGATCGCCGCCGTTCTCAGTGCCGGGTGTTGGCCGCTCAAAAAAGTAAAACTGATCGGAGCCATCGGGGTAGCGGCCGTAGGAAATATCGCGTGGGATGGGTATAGGCGGAATTTCATCCATGCGGGTTCCATCGGGCTCTGTCAGCAGAATCTCTTCTCCGCTACTGCTTATGCTGAAGTTGGTATGAAGATTAAAAGCTGGGGAGTTACGGTCTTTACCGGATGCCCATATTAGTAAATAATCACCCGGCGCTATCGAAACATCGGGGATGACCCATCTGAATGGGTTTTCGTAATCATCAGAAAGACCAAAACCGTTCAATGAAACCGTTTCACTGCCCGTGTTATAGAGCTCAATCCAGTCTTCAGCTTCACCATCTTCATCAAAAAAGGTTGTGCCGTTAGATGCCTGAATTTCATTGATTACGACCTGGGCACGGGCAGGTGAGATAAATAAAAAGAGAAGTAACAGCGCTGGTATAAATCTGAACATATAGCCGGGTGATGCAATTGCAATCAAAAAAAAGAGTACGTTCGAAAGTTTGCCAATGCGATTCGGTGGTTTTCTATCGAACTACTAATAAAATAGAGAATTAAAACCTGACTTACGTAACGGGCAATGTATCCTAAGATTGGATCTATGTTCTCTTCACGTGATTCTGTTTACGCTTTGCTCCGGAGCCGGTAAATTTTTCCACACGGGCAGGGTCGTCAGGTTTAGTTAGCAGACTTACAGTCACCAAAAGAAACAGGTTGGCCGCAAGTCCATAGATGCCTTCGTGCATTTCAACCGGTTTGTAGTGCGAGAAGATCAGGAAAAAAGTGTTCACCGAAATACCCCCGAACAGGCCTGCAAGTGCTCCCGCTTTGGTAGCGCGTTTCCAGTAAAACATGGCAAAGATGATCGGGAAAATCTGAGCAACACCTCCATACGAGCCCAGAAGCAAAGCAACGATGGATACATCAATCACAACGGCAAAGAGGTAGGCGATCAGGCCGATCACAAGAACGGAGAGCTGAATCAAAAAGCGTTCGGTTTTATCGGATAGGGGAGTTTTCAACGCCTGGTTCACTCCATCGCGAATCCCGATGGATGCGGCCGAATGAAGAATTGCATCGCCCGATGACATGGAAGCGGCAAGTGCTCCGGCACAAAAGAGGCCAATCACAATGGCTGGTAATTCCAACTGCATGAGTACGTGGGGAAGAATACTGTCGGCCTGCTCAACCCCGGGAAAGGCAACTACTGCTGAAAACCCAATGAGCAGAATGGGGACCAGAAAAATCAGAAATGTGGGATATAAAACCACGCTGAGACGCAGTGAACGAGCACTTTTGGCTGCAAAACTCCGCATAAAAAAGTGCGGCCAAACCGAAAACCCTACAGCTGATATAAGCACGGCAGAACTGAAACCCCACCAGTTCCACGGTTCACCACCAGCAGTGAGCCCCGGTGCTTGGAGCATGGCCGTGTGACCTGCATCCAAAATTGCGGTAAACATCTCACCGATTCCGCCATAGAGCGCATTTGGCAGGTAGATACCAAGCACCCATGCCATTACCATCATAAACATGCCCTGAAAAGCGTTTGACCACCCAACTCCCATCACCCCGCTGAAATAGACATAGATAAGAACCACAACATAGGTGACTCCTGCACCTGCCCAGTAGGGTATTAGACCTTCACTTATTACATTAAGCACATACCCGGCACCAACCATTTGCAGGGTAAGGTACGGGATAAAAACCACCACACTGAGCACAGCCAGCATGATCGACATAAACTTGCTGTCAAAGCGGTCGGCAAGGAGTTCGGCCTGCGTTACATAACCGTACTTTTTACCCAGCCTCCAGGCCCTCGGCCCGAAAAAATAGAGAGGTACAATGCCAATAATGCCGTAAGCAATAATATAGAAAGCTGCTGCACCTCTTGAGTACGCCCAACCGGGGCCACCCAAAAATGCAAAGGATGAAAATATGGATGCACCAATCACAAAATAGAGGATGAATACATTCATGCTTCGGTCACCCGCTACATAACCATTCACACTGCTCGATATTCGAAGTGAGGGTATGATCCCCGTCAAAAGGGAAATTACCAGATAGAGGCCTACAATGATAAGAATGATAGTACCGGTTTCCACTAATCAGCCTCCTCATGGCGATTGTCGTGAATGTAAAGCGCCATCAAAGCAATGAAACCGGCAATGGTGCAGAAAATGATCCATGCGAAGGAGAGTGGAAATCCAAAAATAAGTGGAGTTGCAGAACTGAACAGTGCATATCCCGGCCAGATGATGAAAAGTGCAATAAGAGTGATGGTAATGCAAAACCAAAATCTGCCATTTTTCAGGATAGATCTGCTGGTTTTGGAAGGGTTACTTTTTAATGGCATTCGGGAATATAAAGGGATAGCACCAAATCACAAACCTCCAGTTGTTTGCCACAGAATCAGAATAAAGAAAAGCGTTAACCAGGTACTCACGCTTACACAGGAGAGTGTATCTGCTGATTTTTGCGGAATATGGGGTGTTTTGTAAAACTCTGTGAATTAAAGAGTGCTGCAAAAATGATTTGGTTTCGAATTTTGTGTTATTGGTATGAAATCGCAAAAAAATATCCTGTTTACGAAATTATTTTGGTTTTTAATCCTTCTCTTTTCTGTTAACTCTCCGGAAGTGCTGGCACTACAGTCTGATGATCAGGCCGTTATCAGTGGTAACGTGATTGATGAGAATGAGAGTGCCGTGCCCGGTGCAACAGTTTCACTGCTTGTGGAGGGTGAAATTGTGGAGGGAATAGCTACCAATATAGATGGTGAGTTTTCACTTGAAGCCGATCCCGGAATGTATCTGCTAAGAGTGAGTTTTGTATCGTATGCTACGTTCGAGAAAGAAATTGAGCTAATCCCCGGCGAAGAGTACATAACAGAAACCATTCAGCTTGAAGAGGAAACCCAGCAGCTTGGTGAAGTGATTGTTGAATCTGAAACCGCTGATGTGGAGATGCGCTACGATCGCAGAATTTATAGAGCCGACTCCGACATAGAAGCAATGGGCGGTTCCGCACTGGATCTGCTGGATAATATCCCGTCTGTTGAGAGTAATATCGAAGGAAATCTAAGTCTTAGGGGCAGCGATAATGTGAGAGTTTTGATTAATGGCCGCTCATCATCCCTGTTGAGTGACGGAACAGAAGCACTTGCTGCCATACCATCGGAAAGTATAGACCGGGTTGAGGTGATTCCGAATCCATCAGCGAGATACCAGGCTGAGGGAGACGCCGGTGTAATCAATATTATTCTGAAAAGAAACCGTATTGCCGGTTTCAGCGGATCTGCACTTGGGCGAACAGGTATTCCGGGTGATCACAGGCTTTCAACCAATCTCAATTTCATGGCCAACAATGTAAACTGGTTTACAAACATTGGTTTCAGATATCGCGACCGTCCTTCAGAGGCTTTTCGGTTTCAGCGATTTGAATCGGCCGATACATCCTACATGTACAACCAGGTACAGGACAGAATGCGAACAGAGCTAAGAGGAAATGTGCGTGCAGGTGCGGAAATTTTTATTGGTGAGCGGCAGACTCTCACACCATCGGTTTACTTCCGTTTTCGCGATCGAAACAATCAAACCGATACATTCTACCGCGATATGGATCTGAGTGAAAATCTGTTGGCTGAAGTGTTCAGAGAGGAAGATTTGGATGAAGACCGGATGGATATGGAGATTGACCTTCGGTACGAATACCGGTTTTCTGAATACAGGGTGCTGAACCTGGATGCACGTATTGATTACCGGCCGGAGTGGGAGTCCGGATCACTGTTTGAAGAGAATCGAACCGTGAATGAAGTTTTAGGAACTCAGAGAACGGATATAGATGAACAGCGCACACGGATAAGGTTCAATGTCGATTACGTTCATCCCCTGACTGATCGGATTGAACTTGAGGCAGGAGGGCGCTCCTCCTTTCAATGGATTGATAATGATTACGGGGTACAGGAAAATGTGGATGGTATCTGGCAGCCGGTAGAATCGTTCAGTTTTGATTTTAATTACTACCGGAATGTAAATGCCATCTATGGAATTGCATCCGCAAATCTGGGGGATTTTTCATTTCAGGGAGGTCTACGAGCCGAACAAACCGTAATTGACACGGAGGTTACAAGCACAGGTGCAACAGACAGGCAGAGCTATTTTGATCTGTTTCCAAGTGCATTTTTAGGATATGAAATCAACGACCAGAATTCGGTACAGTTAAGCTATAGCCGCCGTTTTTCACGCCCGCGGATGCGAAATATTCTTCCTTTTTCAAATTTCAGAGATTCCAGAAACATTTATACAGGAAATCCACTGCTCAATCCGGTTTATTCCGATTCGTATGAAATCAGTTATTTGAGATTCTGGCAGAGCGGTTCACTCACCACATCGCTATACCACCGATACCGTACAGGAGTCATTGAAACGATTACTGACGTGGGTGAAGGCGGTGTTACCCGGCGATCTCCCGTAAATCTCTCAAATCAATCGAACTGGGGTACAGAACTGGCACTAAATCAGCGAATTGGAGAGAATATCCGGCTTCGGGGAAGTATTAATTATTTTCAATCGGATACAGAGGGAGAGCTGAATAACCAACTGATTGAGCGATCATCCCGCGTAACATTCGGAAGGATGCGGGTACAATGGAGAATTACAGACGGACTGAATTTTCAGACCACATACATGTACAGCGGTCCAAGGGCTACAACGCAGGGTAGCCGGGATGGCAGTTATCATGTAAACTCCGGCCTATCTATGGACCTGTTTGATGGTGATGCCACTCTTACTTTGAGTGGGTTTGACGTATTTAATACAAGAGGCAGGGTTCATATTATCGATGAACCCGGTTTTTATTCTGAACGAGAAAATCGCTGGCGAACGCGTTCCTTCAGGGTAAATTTTGTATATCGGTTCAGTTCGTTTAATTCATAAAACGGTGATGTTTCATAGGTGACTTGATACCTTGGGGGTTCAACCCCTTATCAGGGGTTGACGGGCATTCAGGGGCCTGTTTAACCCGACATTTTATGTCGGGCTTCTGTTGTTGTTCCGTCTCCGACGGAAGGTGGTTGATTGTGATTGTACCCCTGAATTTCTGCCTCGTTTTCACTGAATATCTGTTTTCGGTTGAAGCATATATGAACAATGCTGAATGGCTGATTTCTTCAATGGTAACCTGACTAAAAGTGCCTGTAATTACCTTCTGAGAAACTCTGGACGAACCAAAACACTTGCGCTAAATCAGATGGTGTACCATAAATTTCCATACTCTTGTTTCGACCTTATCTTATAACAATATTAAAGCAGTCTTTCCCAACCCCATCCGCCTGAGGCGGATAAACAAAAGTAGCCCGGTATGAAATACCGGGTAAATGAAGAGACATAAAACAAAAACCCCTGTACAGGGGTTTAATCACCCGGGTTTTTGAAAAGGTACTTCTCATCATAACGAACGCCATTCTCTTCAAAAATCTTCTTCAACTCATCTTTAAAGGATCTTTTTCTATGATGAACCTCCTGATTTTCGATGTACTTTACCAATCGCGGCTTATCATTTACATGATGTGTAAACGCACCATAACCCCGCTGCCATCCCTGAAATCCTGGAAACAGTTTCTCTTCTTTGATGAACAAGTTACTCGCTATTTTTATGTCTTTAACTAAAGGTGACAGGGATACTCCGGGATGAATATGAGTGAGAATGTGTATATGATTTTCTACTCCGGTGATTTTGTAAAGGTGGCACTTCTTGTTTTTTAATATTCCCCAGATATATCGGTACAACTTTTCACGATTTTTTTTGATCAAATCAGGTTTGGCATATTTGGTGCCGAATACAATGTGATAGAGTATCTGCGTGTAGGTATCCATATTTCGCAGTTTGAAATTATTGAGTAGGTACATTAACTGTATGAGCCGGAATGAGAGAATTCCTTACACTTTTTAGTTACAGGAATGGAAGCCGTGAGGTTCAACCCCTGTTCAGGGGTTGGCGGGCAATGGGCCTGTTTAACCCCGACATTTCATGCCGGGCTATTGTTGTTGTTCCGTCTCCGACGGAAGTGGTATGGCTGAATGTCTTTGGGAATATGTTTATATCACAAATCAGCAGTATTGTGTTCCAGAATCCAAAAAGAGGGATAGAAAGCTGACGTATCGAAATTCTTATTTCGATCATACGCTGATACCAATATTCTAAAAGTCTTTTTCAGATCCATCCGCCTGATGCGGATAAACAAAACAGCCCGGCATGAAATGACGGAAAAATATAGGGTACAGCAAAACAATCCCCAGTCAGGGGTTAACAACTTTTGAACCTATACTATCCTGGCATTGGGTGATGTACTATTGTTATTTCGTCTTCGACGGAAAGCAGCGAGGTTGACGTTTTTTAATTCTACATTTGAGAAAATTCCATCCGCCTGATGCGGATAAACAAAAATAGCCCGGTATGAAATACCGAGAAAAGATCAAACGAAATACAAAAATCCCTGAATAGGGATTTAACCATTGGGGATAGGCTCCCTTGATTGTTTCAACACAAAATACAGGGTGAGATGAACGTGAAAATCTTGCTATTTTCAATGACTGATTTCGAGACCTCACAGACATAAAAAAACACCTTACCAACTATGGCAAGGTGTTTTGAATGTGAGAGAATTACCTCATTACAAAGAGTAACCGGCGCGGTATTCTCTGTGGAGATGGCCATCCGCTTCGGCATCATCAACGAAGGTTTCTGTATCGGGATTCCACTTGAGCGGCCGATCCAATACCGTGGCAATATTACCAAGCGTGCCGATGGTTCCGGTTCGGTGTCCCGCTTCGATCGGGGCGATAGGATCCAGACGTGAACGCACTGCCCCGATAAAGTCAACAAGGTGTGGGCTTGCCTGCTCATATTCCACATCGTCGTCCACTTCGGGAACGGGCGGGAGAAGCTCGTCATCCGATGCACGGAAATGGCCTCTGTGAACTTCAATCCAGCCGTCGCTGCCTTCAAAACGTACGCCCTGCATTTCATCATCGGTAAATGGCGCGTTCGACATAACTAGTCCGTCTTCATACACGAAATCGATGTAATCGGTGCCACTGTGCCCTGCCGGGATTACCTCAACCGGTCCGCTGTCGTCTTTATCAAGTGCCCACTGTACCACATCAAACATGTGTGCGCCCCAGTCGGTAAGCAGGCCGCCACCGGTTTCTTTGTACCATCTCCAGCCTCCCCAAATTTGCTCATGCTGAACAGGATCGAGTGAAATCGGAGGATTCAGATCCGGATTGTAGTGCACATACTGATTCGGGCCAAGCCACTTATCCCAGTCAAGATCGCTCGGTACTTCTTCTTCGGGCAGGTCATATGGCACGGCGGGACCACCAACCCATGCATTTACGTTCACAAGATCGCCCAGTCTGTTCTCTCGGATAAGTTTAACAGCATGCTGGAAATTGGGATCAGACCGCTGCTGGCTGCCAACCCCAAGAACAATATCGTTTTCCCGTACGGCTTTCACCACTTCAATACCTTCTTTAATGGTAAGTGTTACGGGTTTTTCGAGATAGATATCTTTTCCAGCCTGGCAGGCTTCAATTGCCTGGATTGCATGCCAGTGATCAGGGGTGGCAATAACGATTACATCAATATCATCACGGTTCAGCATATCCTGGTAGTCTGCAGTTGCTGTTGCCTCGATGTTGGTGTACTCTGCTGCTTCTTGATATTGGCGGATCATCATCTCAAAACGTTCCCGTTTTCTGCCGTACACATCTGCGCCGGCTACAACTTTTACGCCCGGATTTTGATGAAAACCGTTAATTAAGGAAATAGCCTGTCTTCCAAGGCCAATTACACCGATTCTTATCTGATCGCTTGGTGCAGTTGAGCATCCCTTCATAAAGGGGAACATCGACAAGCCGGCTGCACCTGCTAAACTTGTCTGAATAAATCTGCGCCGGGAAAATTTTGTCATAACGAATTAGGTTTGATTGGTATTTGATGGTTCAATAGATAAAATGATTCGCCTTGAATATAAAAAAAATTAGGTGCTATGCCTGTTTTTGTTATTCAGATGTTGGATGTGGAATCAGCTTCTCATTTTCCTGTGATATTCCATAGCTTCAGAGTATGGCTAAAAAATATGTGGATATCGCTTTTCCAACCGCAATTCGCACACTGTTTACCTATCATACAAGCAAAGATGAAAAGGTAGAACCGGGTATGCGTGTTTGGGTGCCTCTTCGAACTGAGTTTTCGATCGGGATGGCAGTGCAGATTCATGATATGAAACCGGAATTTGAAACCCGGCCAATTGAACGTGTTTTAGATGATAAACCGATTATGAGCAGAACACTGCTCCTGCTCACAGAGTGGATTCACCGGTTCTATTACTGTAGCATGGGTGAGGCAATTCAGGCAGCTCTGCCGGTTGGGCTGAATTTTGCATCAGAAAAAAAATTACAGGTAAAAAAGGGGTACATCGAGGGCATATCAGATAAAGAAAAAGAGCTGCTTCGGGATATTGAGGACGGAAACATGACACTCGCCGAAGCTGAAAAACGATGGAGGGACGAGCAGGAAAAAAAACTGTTCAAAAAAGCGATGAAACAAGGCTGGGTTCAGGTTTGGGAAGTTCCGCGGCAGAAAGTGGATTACAAAA
>SLGA01000259.1 GCA_007123985.1 Balneolaceae bacterium
TATAAAATGTAAACGTAGAACATAAATTAATCCCATCATAAATAAAAAAAGGACAACCCTGCTTATGAGAACTGTCCTTTTTAAAAAGTGGGCAATGAGTCCCGATGCAGTTCAATCGGGAGAACTCCCCGACTCCCCTCGGTGTAAACGAGGTGCTCTAAACCAACTGTGCTAAATACCCTTCAACTCATTTCTGGATGCATGAATAAGCCGTCTTAAATACTCACGGTTTTTTGCTGACTTTAATTTCTTTTCCCTCTTCATAGCCTCCTCTCTCGTATCAAAACCCTCTTTATACATCAGTTTCCACGGTATGCCAAACTTTGTGTACTTATTTCCACCGTTATTATGCCTCTGCAGGCGTTCTTCAAGATTGGATGTCTGGCCTATATAGTATCTGTCGGCTACAAGGCTATATAAAATGTAAACGTAGAACATAAATTAATCCCATCATAAATAAAAAAAGGACAGCCCTGCTTATGAGAACTGTCCTTTTTAAAAGTGGGCAATGAGGGATTCGAACCCCCGACCCCCTCGGTGTAAACGAGGTGCTCTAAACCAACTGAGCTAATTGCCCTTTTTGATCAGACTTCTAATATAAGAACTTCACGAATTCAATAAAATAGTTTTTATAGAGCAAAATATTTTTTATTTATATTGTTGTGGTTAACAGTGTTAAGCTGCCTCTAAACTCTTTAGACATCATTATAGCAATGAGTAAAAAGCAAACAGTTAGAGAAATTGTCTTCATTGATGGAGTTCGAACACCCTTCCTGAGAGCACAGACAGATTTCAAAACGTTTTCTGCCTTCGATCTTGGAAGGCTTGCCGTAAATGGATTGGTTACAAAAACCAAGTTGAGCAGTGCTGATGCAGAACATGTCTATTTTGGCAATGTAATCCAGGATATCAATACCAGTAACATTGCCAGGGAAATCGCCCTCGCTTCGGGTTTATCCGATTCAACAACAGCAACCACTATTTCAATGGCTTGTATCTCCTCAAATATGGCTCTCACGAATGCCATGGATGCTATCGCACAATCACAAATAAACGGTGCAATTGTGGGTGGTGTAGAAGTAATGAGTGATATCCCCATACGATTCAGAAAAAAATTCCGCCAAAAACTGCTCGAAACTCAGCGCTACCGCAGAGCAACCGACTGGCTTGGGTTTTTTAAGGGGTTACGACCATCTGATTTACTCCCGGAAATTCCGTCAATTTCTGAATTTTCCACAGGAGAAACCATGGGGCAAAGCTGCGACAAGATGACTGCGAAGTATAGTGTGAGCCGAGAGGAACAGGATGAGTTCGCGGCCCGCTCGCACCGGCATGCAGCAGACGCCACGGAAAAAGGCCTTCTTTCAGATGAGATTGTTCCTGTATCGACAGATAAAGGTAAAGCCATCATAAAAACCGATAATGGTATTCGCGGTGATACCACCATTGAAAAACTCTCATCACTTAGGCCTGCTTTCATCAAACCGCACGGCACAGCAACGGCGGGAAACTCCTCTTTTTTAACGGATGGAGCTTCCGCGGCGCTGGTGATGGAAAAGGAAGCAGCATTAAAAACCGGACACCAACCTAAAGCAATATTGAGAGCATACAGTTATGTAGCCCAGCGTCCCGGCAATGAACTGCTGATTGGCCCCGCATTCGCAGTACCTAAAGTGCTTGATCAGCTTCAGCTCACCATAAATGATATTGATGTATTTGAATTTCACGAAGCTTTTGCGGGCCAGATGGTAACCGTTTTGAAAGCTTTGGGAAGCGCTGAATTTGCCCAGGAACGTTTAAACCGAAAAGAGAAAGTGGGCGACGTGCCGCAGAATAAACTGAACCAATGGGGAGGTTCTCTCTCTATAGGGCATCCCTTTGGGGCAACCGGCACCCGCCTGGTAACCACAGCCGCTAACAGGTTGATTCATGAAGACGGACGATACGCACTCATCGCTGCATGTGCCGCCGGTGGGCAGGGGCATGCAATGGTGATTGAGCGATTTGAGTAGGTGTAGTTTGAGTAAACAGTATTGAGTAGCAGGTTTTGAGATTTTTATTCCCCTTTTTAAAGGGATCTGCTGATACCAAATTATATTAAAGTAACTGCAATTCAAGATCTTATGAGTTCCAAAAAAATACTTCAAACCGAAATTATCGAAGGGGTGGCAGTAATCACCCTTGATACACCGGGCGAAAAGGTGAACAAGCTGGACGAAGCTCTGATAGAAGAATTCTCAACCGTTCTTCAAACTGTCAAAACAGATGATACCATTGAAGGGGCGGTTCTGATAAGCGGAAAGGATGAGAATTTTATTGCCGGAGCTGATATTGATATGTTTAAAGTGCGGGAAACCGCAGAAGAGCTCTCCGAATTGAGCTGGACCGGCCACGAGATTTTGCTTCAGATTGAAAATTCATCAAAACCGGTTATTGCCGCCATAAATGGATCATGCATGGGAGGGGGTACAGAACTGGCTCTCGCTTGTCATTATCGAATTATTTCGGATCACTCCTCAACAAAAATTGGGCTTCCCGAAGTGAAACTTGGCCTGCTGCCGGGCATGGGTGGTACACAGCGCCTGCCACGGCTCATTGGGATTCAAAAAGCCCTTGGATATATGCTGCCGGGTAAAAATATGTACAGTTATCAGGCTCGGAAAACCGGGTTCGCTAACGAAGTGGTTCACAGATACGCCCTTAAAGAGGCTGCTATTAAAGCAGTGAAAAAAATTCATAGAAAGCCACTTAAAACAGCTGACAAACGCTCGCTGTTTGAAAAACTTCTTGAGGGGAATCCCATCGGCCGAAAAATCATCTTTAACCAGGCAAGAAAACGGACCCTCGGGCAAACAAAAGGTAACTACCCGGCTCCGCTTAAAATAATTGAAAGCGTTGAATATGGATATAAACACGGTTTTAAAAAAGGTCTCA
>SLGA01000215.1 GCA_007123985.1 Balneolaceae bacterium
CAAAGTGGGAAATCGCCGGCAAAGTGTTCAATCAGAATACTAACAAAGCGTTCCATAGAACCAAACGGAGCGCGATGAATGATAACCGGCCTGTGTTTTTCGTTGTCTGAACCTACATAAGTCAGATCAAATCGCTCTGGCATTACATAATCCACCTGGACCGTGCCAAGCTGCCACTTACGGCCAATGGCATCACGAATAATAAAGTCGATTTTTGGGCCGTAGAAACTTGCTTCACCCTCAACAATTTTATAATCCAATTCGAGTTCATCAGCCACTTCATTGATCTCTTTTTGAGCACGTTCCCAGTATTCAGAATCACCGCCGTATTTACTTTCGTTGTCATCCCGGAAGGAGAGACGTATATCAACCGGCATTCCAAATGTGTTAAATACATACTGGGTAAGGTTGATAACATGTTTGATTTCATCCTTTAGCTGATCATGCGTGCAGTAAATATGAGCGTCATCCTGAGTAAAACCGCGAACTCTGGATAGGCCATTCAGTTCACCGGATTGCTCATATCGGTAAACCGTACCAAATTCGGCAAGCCGTACCGGCAGATCGCGATAACTCTTCAGATCATTTGCATAGATGCGATGGTGATGCGGACAGTTCATTGGCTTGAGCATGTACTCATCATCATCCACTTCCATGGGGTTGTACTGAGAATCTTTATAATAGGGATAATGGCCCGAGGTTTTGTAAAGCTCCAGATTTGCAATATGCGGGGTGATTACCTCCTGATATCCCCGCCGTTTCTGCTCATCTCGCAGAAAAGCTTCAAGTGTTCGCCGCAAAACAGTTCCGTTAGGCAGCCAGAGCGGAAGGCCGGGGCCTACCATACTGTCCATCATGTAGATACCCAGCTCTTTTCCAAGTTTTTTGTGATCCCGCTTTTGTGCTTCTTCAATTTGTTCAAGATGCTCCTCAAGCATTTTCTGCTTTGGGAATGTAATGCCGTAAATTCGGGTAAGTTGCTTGCTGTTTACATCACCCCGCCAGTATGCACCGGCAACTTTTGTGAGTTTAACAGCTTTGATGGGTGAAGTATCCGGCAGATGGGGACCGCGGCAAAGATCCGTAAAATTTCCCTGCTCATAAAATGTAATGGTACCCTCTTCAAGATCGCTGATCAGGTCAACTTTATATTCGTTGTTCTTCTCTTTGTAGAAGTTCAGGGCTTCATCTTTGCTCACTTCCCTTATTTTGAACTCCGATTTATTTCTGGCCAGTTCCAGCATTTTCTTTTCAATGGCAGCGAGCTGATCTTGCCCGAATGAGAGGTCACCAAAATCGATATCGTAATAAAATCCGTTTTCTATAGGCGGACCAATTCCAAATTTTGCATCGGGATAAAGCTCCTGAACAGCTTCTGCCAGTAAATGAGCAGAAGAGTGCCAGAATGTGTACTGTCCATCTTCTGCCCCCCAGGTATTGATTGATATTCTTCCATCGCGATTAATCGGGCGATTGAGATCCAGAATTTCATCATCAAGGGTTACACTGTATGCATTACGAGCAAGGCCTTTAGAAATACTTTCTGCTACATCGAGACCGGTACTGTTATTCGGAAATGTTTTTTGGGCGCCGTCAGGAAAGGTAAGCGTGATAAGATCTTCTGACATCAGGTATTTATAAGTTCTTTGTATTTCGATTCATCTAAAAGGTAAGCTGAAAAATAACAAATCCGCAGTTCCCGAAAAAAGATTTCAACCTGAATTGCGTTGGCGGTTATCAATTCAATTCTGATTGAACAAATAACTGAATTTCGTTGTGCCATTTTTCCAATGAAATTCGTATTAAGAGCAGACAGGCTAAAGCTGTTTGTGTATAAGGAAAGGGGATGTGGGTTCAGGCAGATTCGAACTGCCGACCTCCACGATGTCAACGTGGCGCTCTAACCAACTGAGCTATGAACCCCGATCTCAAATATACCAATGCTTTTTATTGATATGCAATGAAAATAAGTAAAGTGTCTTTCAGCTCTTTATAAAGAATCGTATTTTAGAGGTCTTTGAAAATTTTGAAAAATTCCATGCAAAACAGAAGAGCCGCACGAGAAGCTGCATTAAAAGCCCTATATGCAGTAGATATAGGAAAAAATTCTACCGTTGATGCTACACAACATATCATCAAACATACACTGAAAGATGATTTTGATTCAATAAAATTTGCTGAAAAATTACTACTTGTAACCGTTGATTTTGCTAAAGATCATGATGAAGTGATCGAGCAACACATTAATAACTGGGACGTTAACAGGCTCGCAATTATTGATAAACTAATTTTACGAATGGCTTTATCTGAATTGCTGAATTTTGATGAAATTCCAACCAAAGTAACAATCAACGAAGCAATAGAACTGGCTAAGCGATTTTCTACAAGAAAGAGTGGAAATTTTGTAAATGGAATTCTCGATGCTATCCTAAAAAGTCTGATCAAGGAAAATAAAATCAATAAAAAAGGTAGAGGCCTTATTGAAGCCTCAAGTCGTTAATGAAAAAAGATATTGTAGCGATTGGAGATATTCACGGTTGTGTACGCACTCTGAAAACGCTCTGGAATAAATTAAAACCATACAAAGACGCCACACATGTATTTGTGGGGGATTATATAGACCGCGGGCCCGCCTCTCGTGAAGTTGTGGATTTTTTGCTTGACGTGCGGGTCGACAGGGAGTGCGTATTTCTCAGGGGCAATCATGAGCAGATGCTTTTGGATGCTCTCAAATCGAATAATGTTGAAAACTGGCTATATAACGGTGGTGATACCACACTCAGGTCATATCATAATCCTAAATCTGTGAAAGATTTACCGGAAGCTCACCTCAATTTTTATAAAGAAACAAAACTCTACTACGAGACAGACGCATACTTTTTTGTGCACGCAGGTGCACCTCCACACCAAAGCATTGCAGACAGCAAATCTGATGAAGAATCTTCACATTTCTATTTATGGGGAAGAGAACATCTGAATGCTTTTGAAGTTCCATGGGAAAAAACAGTAATATTCGGCCATACTCCGCGCCCATATCCTATCAGAAAAAAGAAAATGGTAGGCATCGACACTGGTTGTGTGTATGATGAACTTGGCTACGGAAAATTAACAGCCGTTGTTCTTCCCGCCATGGATTTTGTTCAGCAGGTTTCTCTTGATTAGAACAAACACATCTCTGAATCACCTTACAGATATTTAAATCAATTAAATCAATAAACAGTACGAAGAATGAGTTTAAAATGCGGCATTGTAGGCCTTCCAAACGTAGGAAAATCAACACTTTTTAATGCACTAAGTAATGCAGGGGCAGAATCTGCAAATTTTCCATTCTGTACCATCGATCCCAATATCGGGTTAGTTCCCGTACCTGACCAACGTCTGAACAGACTGGCTGAGCTTCTGAAACCCGGACAGGTAATCCCTGCCACAATTGAGTTTGTGGATATTGCAGGGCTTGTTAAAGGAGCTTCT
Source organism: Balneolaceae bacterium (assembly GCA_007123985.1). Classification (GTDB taxonomy): domain Bacteria; phylum Bacteroidota; class Rhodothermia; order Balneolales; family Balneolaceae; genus Rhodohalobacter. The sequence goes on from SLGA01000215.1 coordinate 3,472, forward strand.
GAAGGAAAAGGTAAAGGAAATGCGTTTCTATCCCATATCAGAGAGGTTGATCTCATAGTTCATGTTGTACGTTGTTTTGATGATGATGACATTATCCATGTGGAAGGTTCGGTTGATCCGGAGCGTGATGTTAGCATTATTGAAGATGAGCTGATTCTAAAAGATCTTGAAAGTGTTGAAAAACGTGCTGAAAACCTTCGGAAACAGTCGAAAACAGGTGATAAAAAAATTAAACAGCAATTTGAAGTTGTTGACGCTCTGAAATCTCATCTGGAAAACGGTTATACTGCCCGCACTTTTGAAGCGGATGAAACCGATAAAGAACTATATAAAGATTTGTTTTTACTCTCGGCTAAACCGGTTCTTTATGCATGTAATGTTTCAGAAGAAGATATAAACAGCGGAAACAATTATGTTGACCGTGTTCAGAAAATAGCAGATCAGTTCAACGATAATCTGGTAACATTTTGCGCTAAAATTGAAGCAGAAATTGCTGAACTGGAACCTGAAGAGAAAGAGATGTTTCTTGAAGAGCTCGGTGTTGAAAATTCAGGGCTCGACCGCCTGATCCAGGCCGCATACGAAAACCTTGGACTAATCACCTATTTTACAGCCGGACCAAAAGAGGTGAGGGCCTGGACAATCAAAAGAGGAACAAAAGCACCACAAGCAGCAGGTGTTATTCACACCGATTTTGAACGGGGATTCATTCGTGCTGAAACCATTGCTTACGAAGATTACTCATCCCTTGGTTCGGAAAAAGCGGCAAAAGAGGCCGGTAAGATGCGCCAGGAGGGTAAAGAGTACGTAGTGAAAGATGGTGATGTGATGCTGTTCAGATTTAATGTGTAATCTGTTTTGCAGGAATGTAAATACCATCAGGCAAAAATAAGCATAACCGGGGCATCTTACCGTAAACGGATATCGGCATTTCGTTGCGGGAGATTTTCCGGTTCAATACGGTCGTGAACTACCCACGCTTCGGGGTATCGGTTTTTTACAAGGCGTGAAAATTCAATAGCCTGACTTCTTTCTCTGAAATCTCCGGTTCTAACGCGATAATAAGGCTGACGAAACAGGATGTAAACCTGAGGTTCGAAATCTTCAAAACGCTCGTTTGCCCAAGCTCTGAAATCATCCTGAAGGGAATCTGCTTCTGCAACGTTACGGGTAGAAATAATCTGAACCCGATAACCGGCGTAACGTTCTGCCTCACTCTCCTCACGGACAACTTCTCGTAAGAAAATTTCCGGAACATCGTGTTCTATTGATGCAAAACGATCACTTAGACGGCTTCGGTTTTCGAATAAAAGCCGGTCAAATTCATCCATCTGCTCAGCGATATACTCTTCTGCAATCTCTTCATCAATATCAAAAATGGGCCGGTCAGGATCAGCTTCTGTAACCGATTCAGTGGTTCCACAGGCAGAAATAATTAATGCGGAAATAAAAAAAAGTATACTAAAGTTTTTCATTCTAGAATTATAATCTTAAAACCCAACCGGGTGCCAGGTAGTTTTTGTTTCCATAAATTTTAGTACCAAATAGGGATTTTCATGATCATCAGAGTACCAGTCATCAGGTGTATAGTGCTCAGTCCTTTTTACATTTATAGATGCATTTTCATCAATTAGTTTCCTGAACTTATTATCTGAAATTGAGCTGAATAGAGCATTTACATCTTTGTGGCTGCTTATCGTTTCAGCAGTTTCACTTCGGTATCCTGTCAGGATATTTACCACGCCGGCGGGTACGTCGGAAGCGTGCAGCACCTCTCCAAAACTTACGACTGGCAGAGGATTTGTTTCAGACGCAAGGAGAATGCAACTATTTCCACCGGCAATTACCGGTGCAATCATTGAAATGGCAGAGAGCAGGGGATACTCCTCGGGTGCAATAATACCAACAACCCCAGTTGCATCAGGCGAGCTGAAATTAAAATGAGCACTGGCCACGGGATTCACTGTGCCAAAAACCTGGCTGATCTTATCTGTCCACCCGGCAAAGTAGATTACTCTGTCGATTGCTGTGTGTACTTCATGCTTTGCATCTTTTTCTTTTATCCCGGCAAGCTGAAGCTCTCTTAAAAATTGATCTTTTCTTCCTTCCAGCATTTCTGCAATTCTGTACAGAACCTGTCCACGGTTGTATGCTGAACGAGAACTCCATCCGCCAAAAGCTGATCGTGCTGTTACTACAGCATCCCTTACATCTTTACGGCTGCATCTGCAAGCATTAGCAATATGTTTACCTTTTCCATCTTTTATTTGATAGGTGCGGTCTGATTCGCTTCGTGGAAATTTCCCGCCAACATAGGTTTTATAGGTTTTCAGAACTTCGATTCGGTCTGCCATTTGAAAATTAATTTACAAAGTGAAAAAAGTTAAAACGTAAGATAAGGGTAGAGGCCATGTAACCCGCCTTCCCGGCCAATTCCGCTCTCCTTATACCCTCCAAAAGGTGAAGTTGGGTCGAATTTATTGTACGTATTCGACCACATAACACCTGAGCGAATACTTTGGCCCGTTTTGAAAATTTTGGAACCTTTATCTGTCCAAACACCACTTGCAAGTCCATAAGGCGTGTTGTTGGCCTTTTCGATTGCCTCTTCAGGTGTGCGGAATGTTTGTATGGTGAGTACCGGCCCGAAAATTTCTTCCTGAACAATGCGATTACTTTGGCTCACATTTGTAAAAAGAGTGGGTTTGCAGAAATACCCATTTTCCGGAATCTTGCTTGAACATTGATACATCTCGGCACCCTCATTCACTCCAATTTCAAGATAACTTTGAATACGTTCGAATTGCGCCTTTGAATTGATTGCACCGATATCAGTATTTTTATCCAGGGGATCTCCAACTATGAGTGTCTCCATTCGGTCTTTTAACTTCTGAACGAGCTTTTCGGCAACCCCTTCCTGTACCAGGAGCCGTGAGCCTGCACAGCATACATGCCCCTGGTTAAAGAAAATGGCGTTAACTATTCCCTCTACGGCCTGGTCGATGGGTGCATCCTCAAATACGATGTTTGGTCCTTTTCCACCGAGCTCTAACGTAAGTTTTTTTCCTGTTCCGGCAATAGATTTCTGAATGATTTTACCCACTTTGGTTGATCCGGTAAAGGCAATCTTATTTACATCAGGATGATTTACAATTTCAGATCCGGTTGCTCCTGCTCCTGTTACGATATTTACTACACCAGCAGGCAGACCTGCATCGCGACAAATTTCTGCAAATTTCAAAGCTGTAACAGGGGTTGATTCTGCCGGTTTCAACACAACGGTATTCCCTGTTGCGAGGGCAGGGGCAATTTTCCAGGCCAGCATCAGCAGAGGGAAATTCCAGGGAATGATCTGACCACAAACACCGAGCGATTTTGGCTTTCGCCCGGGAAAAGCGTAATTCAGTTTGTCGGCCCAGCCGGCATAATAGAAGAAATGAGCTGCTGCAAGGGGCACATCTACATCTCGCGATTCGCGAATTGGTTTACCACCATCAATTGATTCGATAATTGCAAGCTCTCTGGCTCGCTCCTGAATCATTCGGGCAATCCGAAAAATATATTTTCCTCGTTCCTTGCCTGTAAGTTTCGACCAGGTTTTTTCATACGCTTTTCTGGCTGCTTTTACGGCTTTATCCACATCTTCTGATGTACCCTCGGCAAATTCACAGATAATTTCTTCTGTTGCCGGATTCACTGACTTCATATAACGGCCTTTCACCGGTTCAACAAATTCACCGTTAATAAAGTGGTTGTATCGATCATCAATCTTTACATGTTCGCTGCTTTCCGGTGCCGGGCTATATTCCCAAAATGATGCAAAATCAAGTTTCAGATCGGCATTGGGTGAGGTTGGTTTCGGTGAACCATTGCTTATTTTCTCAAGGGATTCTTTTGTGTTGCTATCAGACATAATGGTACAAGTTCAGCTTAATCATTTGAAAAATAGTTGATACTCTGGTAAACACCGGTCTCTTGTTTTACAATCTGCATAAGGAGATCGTTAGTAAGCGAGCTGGCACCAAACCTGAACCATTCAGGGGTGAGCCAGGCAGAACCGAGCGTCTCTTTAACCAATACAAGATATTGCAGGGCTTCTTTGGCTTTACGAATTCCACCGGCTGGTTTCATGCCAACCATGCTCCCTGTATCCCGATAGAAATCTCGAATTGCTTCCAGCATCACAAGTGTAACGGGTTGTGTGGCAGCAGGTGATATTTTTCCGGTAGAGGTTTTGATAAAATCAGCACCGGCATGCATTGCGATATCACTTGCTTTGCGAACATTTTCAAGAGTTTCAAGCTCTCCGGTTTCAAGAATAACCTTGAGATGAGCTTCACCACAGGCCTCTTTTATGGCAGCAATTTCATCAAAAATAAAGGTATAGTTTCCTTTTAAAAACTCACCGCGGGATATAACCATATCAATCTCATCAGCACCTTCACTCACTGCATAACGGGTATCATCCAATTTGATGTGAAGCTGAGCCATACCGCTTGGAAATGCAGTAGCTACACTGGCCACTTTAACACCGGTTCCCTGCAGTGCTTTTTTAGCTGTGGCTACCATATTGGGATAGACACAAACTGCGGCAACATGAGGGAGATTGGGCATGGGTGCGTATGGTAAACGGGCTTTACTGCATAACTGAATTACTTTCCCTTCCGAATCTTTTCCTTCCAGAGTGGTGTGATCGATCATGCTTAGGGCCAACTTTAGTGCCTGCAGCTTCGATTCTTTTTTGATACTACGTTTATTGAGTCGGCTGACTCGTTCTTCTACACCTATCTGGTCGATGGGAGTGGTTTGATTGAAATCCGGGATTGTCAGAACACTCATTAGATATAGTTTATAGCTATTTTCTTGTCATTAATGGTATCTAAATGTACGGATATTCACCGCACTGAAAAAATTGATTAATTCATAGCGATTTTGAAATCTTGCAAGATGTGCGTAAATTGGCGTAAATAGAAAAGCAATTTGGCGTAACATGAAAAATAAATCAATCGTTGAAGAGCCGGAAGTACCCTATATTTCCTGGGATTTATCAAGTGCACTGAAGCAAATAAGCGATGGCCTTGGAACAAATATTTTACGGCTTATTCAGGTAAGGTTAGATATTTCAAAAGCAGAATTATCGTCCTTGCTGCTTGTATCACCCAGAACTCTCGACAGGCGCCGAAAAGAGAGTACACTTCCCCCGGATGAATCAGAACGTTCGTTCCGAATAGCGCGCCTAACCGATCTCGCCGCAATGATTCTCGGAGATATGGAAAGTGCTGCAAACTGGTTCAAAAAGCCCAACTATGCGTTAGGAAACCAAACTCCGCTCGAACTTATGCGAACCGAGCCCGGTGCTAAACTTGTTGAGCGTACACTTCGCCAGATTGAACATGGTATTTCTGTGTAGTTTATGTCTCGAATAACTGTTTGGCGCATCTGCCACAAAGAGTTCAGTGATTCAGCTTTTTCGGGCAGGGGAGCTTTTCTTTATGGGGGCAGATTCAATAGTGAAGGAATTTCAGCAGTTTACACAGCAGGATCATTGTCACTTGGAATGCTCGAGATGCTTGTACGCAGTAATAACCGATCGAGCTTTCAGAATTATGAGGTCTTTAAAGCTGAAATTCCTATTGAATCTATTTTTGAACCCAATCCGGGTGAGCTACCAAGCGGATGGGATAATTTACCTCACGGAATGAGTTCACAAAATTTTGGTGATGCATGGATTCAAACAAGCAGACACCTCGCCATGAAAGTGCCAAGTGTAGTAGTTTCTGTTGAACACAATTATATACTCAACCCTAATCACAAAGAATTTGAACGAATAGAAGTTGTGAAAATGGATGATATTATTTTCGACAAAAGACTTTTTTAGCTGAGATTTTCTCTCTCGCCCGCCACTTGAAATGCTTTTAAAGCGGGTTCTTTATGCAGATTAAATCCTTATTTATAAAATAGATGTTGTTCATATATATATTTAAGTAAGCATAAAATATCACATGACTGCTCTAATAAATTTTGACAGTCAAAAATAATCATCATCAAATTTCTCGAATTAATGAATTACCGTTATCTATACTTATTCACCGCAATTTTTGTATTCGTTTTTGCATCATGCGGTACAGATTTTGACGCAGGACCATCCGGTTTAGACTGCTACGACAGTGAGCATCTAAAAGAACGTGGTATTAGTAGTACATCTTATCTGGAAACAGTGATTATGAAAGTGGATCACTTTAGACCAACAGCGCTCGATGGCCTTTTTGGCAATCCAGTTCTATCGTATCGGGTGCAGGAAAATGAAGCCATAAGTACAGAAGAATGGATTAATCGCAGTTACGGTTTTTCAATCAGAAATTTTGACTATGAATGGGGATATACTTACGAAATCGTTGTTGAACGGCGAGAAATTGAGTACTCCGGTATAGTAATGGATGCGACCGGTATTTGCCATATTTTAGTTGAGACTACTTCGAGAGAGAGGGTCAATTCAGAAGAGAACTTTGAAATCCAGCTTGTTTGGGTTTTTGAGGAAGCTTCTGACTCAGGAAACCAGTTGGTGGCCATCAATACTGTTGATGGAGATCAGGAATCTGGTTTTTTTATTAACAATTCAAAAAAAATAGATTGCGGTGATTTGTGTGATGAAATGGCCGAGAAGCTTCAACTTGAAAACGATTTAATCGGCGTTTTTGAACATACATTTCAAAATTCAATACGGCTCATTGAATTAAAATAGAACTCCTTGAAGCATGACAATGCTTATTTGTGTCATGCCACAAGGTTTCTATCATCAACCTTTCGGAGCAGCAGCTAACAACTCATTACTGGCTCTATCAGCAAAACGTTTGAAGTTATCCCTGAACATTTGAGCAAGCTGAGCTGCTTTTTTATCGTATGCTTCTTTATCAGACCAGGTATTTCTTGGTACCAGTATTTCAGCTGGCACTCCTTTAACCTTTTCAGGAATCTGCAGGCCAAAGATAGGCTCTGTATAGTAGTTCACATTTTTCAGATTTCCTTCAATAGCTTCGCTTAGAAGTTTACGGGTATGCGGAAGGCTCATACGCTTACCGGTACCGTACATTCCACCGGTCCATCCGGTGTTTACCAGCCAAACATTTGAGTTGTGCTTCCTGATTTTCTCGGCAAGCAATTCTGCGTAAACAGTGGGATGAAGAGGCATGAACGGGGACCCGAAACATGCAGAAAATGTAGCCTGCGGTTCATCTACCCCTCGCTCAGTACCGGCCACTTTTGCTGTATAACCACTGATAAAGTGGTACATGGCTTGCTCAGGAGTAAGTTTTGAAATAGGAGGGAGTACTCCAAAGGCATCCGCTGTGAGAAAAATGATGTTTTCGGGGTGGTTGCCGAGCCCCGTTTCGCTTGCATTCGGGATGAATGAAATAGGGTAGGCACAACGGGTATTTTGTGTGAGTGAATCATCATCAAAATCGGGAACACGGTCATTATCCAGAACCACATTCTCCAAAATAGTGCCCGGCATCTGTGTTGTTTCGAAGATTTCAGGTTCATTTTCTGAAGTCAGATTGATTGTTTTTGCATAACAACCGCCTTCAAAATTAAAGATACCGTTGTCGCTCCAGCCGTGTTCATCGTCTCCAATCAAAATTTTGTCGGAATCAGCAGAAAGGGTGGTTTTTCCTGTGCCGGATAATCCGAAATAAACCGCTGTTTTTCCCTCTTTATCCATGTTTGCGGAGCAGTGCATCGGCATTACATTTTGCTGTGGCAACAGGTAATTCATCACCGCAAATATCCCTTTTTTTACTTCACCTGAGTAGAGAGTACCGCCAATAAGAATTAGTTTCTTTTTGAGATTGCACAGTATGAATGTGTTGGTTCTGGTTCCGTCAATTTCCGGATCTGCCTGGAAATTTGGTGCTGCCAAAACAGTGAAACCCGGCTCATGATGTTTCAGTTCAACTTCTGATGGATTGATAAACATATTGTGGGCAAACAACGCATGGTATGCAACTTCACTAACTACTCGCACGTTGAGCCTGTATTCCGGATCAGCACCACAGTAGAGATCTTTTACGTAGAGATGTTTTCCATCAAGATACTCCACCACTTTTTTATGAAGATTATCGAAAACATCCTCGCTAACCGGTCTGTTTATACTGTTCCAGTCAATTTTATCTTTAGAAGTCTCTTCTTCTACAATAAAGCGATCTTCCGGCGATCTGCCGGTATATTTTCCGGTTAAAACCCGCAATGCCATTTTATCAGTAAGAACTGCTTCCTTGTTTTTTATAGCTTGTTCGTAAAGTTGTGCTGGGGTAAGATTCCATAGTACAGAACCGTTATTTTTCAGGCCCAGATAGTCAAGTTCAACCGTGCTTTTCGGTTGATTTTTATAATCAATACTCATGAATGATATTCTTATTTTGTGATTTATTCTGATAGGCAACTTGCCAAATCAAATACAGGACTTATTAGTAAAAATTTTGAGTCTGTAAAGGTAGTGCTTTCATAAATTTTTATGAAATAAAAGCGCTTTTTTAACTTATTATCGAAGTATTTTACAATGTCCTTAATGGTTCTGTGATACTATAATAATTCATTTATCAATTAATAGATTCATACAAATATTCTTAATCAAATGATGGCAGCACGTATTGCACTACTTCAGTATTCATGTACAGAGTCTAAGTCTTTAAACATTGAAAAAGCGGAAACGTTCATTGAGCAAGCCTCAAGAGAGGGTGCAAATCTTGTAGCTCTTCCTGAACTGTTCAACACAACCTATTTCTGCCGTGAAATAAATCAAGACTTCTTCCGTCTGGCTGAACCGGTTCCGGGGCCAACAACCGAAAGAATTTGTGCACTTGCCAAAAAACTAAAGGTTGTGATATTATTACCCCTCTTTGAGCGAAAAGCTGCCGGAGTCTATTTCAATACCATGGTTGTGATTGAAAAGGATGGATCAATTGCTGGTATCTATCGAAAAATGCACATTCCTGATGACCCCGGATTTTACGAAAAATACTACTTCACACCGGGAGATCTCGGTTTTAAAGTTTTTGATACAAGTGCAGGGAAGATTGGAACGCTCATCTGCTGGGATCAGTGGTTTCCTGAGGCAGCACGCATAACGGCCCTTAAGGGTGCTGACATACTATTCTATCCAACCGCTATAGGAACCCTTCCCGAGGAAAATGAAACCGAAAAAGCGGAGTTTTTGGATGCCTGGAAAACCATCCAGCGCAGCCATGCCATTGCAAACGGCTGTTTTGTAGCAAGCATCAATCGGGTTGGGAATGAGGGGGGTACAACGTTCTGGGGAAACTCTTTCATTAGCGGGCCATTTGGGCAGATGATTGCGGAAATGGGAGAGAATGAAGGAATAGAATTGGCTGAAGTGGATTACGGAATCATCGAAAATCACAGACAAATCTGGCCCTATTTTAGAGACAGACGAATTGATGAGTACAAAGGGATTTTAAAAAGGCATCTGTAAGAATTTCATGAAAAAGCATTTTCCAAATGGTTTTTTTCGTGATGAAAAAATCAGGAGAGTATAATTCCCAAAGGAACTCAGAGGATTCTTTTACGGCTTTTTCCATCCTCATTTTTCGTTATCTTTGAAAGCTAATCGAATGATGAAGCAGAATAATTTAGAAATAACAGATGAGTTCTTATAACCCCTCAGCCATTGAAAAAAAATGGCAAGACTACTGGCTTGAAAATAAAACGTTTAAAACACCTGAAGATCACAGCAAGCCGAAATATTATATACTTGATATGTTCCCATACCCAAGTGGTTCGGGATTACATGTTGGCCATCCGGAGGGATACACTGCTACAGATATTTTAGCTCGATACAAAAGAATGAAGGGCTTCAATGTGTTACATCCAATCGGGTGGGATGCATTTGGCCTTCCCGCAGAGCAGTACGCCGTAAAAACAGGAACTCATCCAAGAATTACAACTGAGAGAAACATTAAGCGATTCAGAGAACAGCTTCAAATGCTTGGCTTTTCTTACGATTGGGATCGTGAAGTGGATACAACCGACCCCGATTATTATAAATGGACACAGTGGATTTTTCTGAAATTATTTGAACGCGGCCTTGCTTACGAAGATGAGCAGCCTGTTAATTGGTGTCCCGAGCTTGGAACAGTTCTGGCAAATGAAGAGGTTATCGATGGGAAAAGTGAGGTGGGTGGCTATCCTGTGGTGAGGAGGCCCATGCGGCAGTGGGTACTGAAAATTACAGCTTACGCCGAGCAACTTCTGAATGACCTTGATGATCTCGACTGGCCTGAATCAACCAAAGAGATGCAGCGCAACTGGATTGGTAAATCAATCGGTGCTGAAGTTGATTTTGCTGTTCCAGCACATGATGAAAAGATCAGGGTGTTTACCACCCGGCCCGATACACTTTTTGGTGCAACTTATATGGTTTTAGCACCGGAGCACCATTTAACAGATATTATTACGACGGATAAGCAGCGTGCAGATGTTAAAGCTTATAAAGAGGCTGCAGCCAACAAATCCGACCTTGAGCGCCAGGAACTTACCAAAGAGAAAACAGGTGTGTTTACCGGAGCTTATGCCGTAAATCCGGTAAATGGTGTTGAAATACCGATATGGATAGCGGATTATGTATTGGCTCATTACGGTACCGGAGCTATAATGGCTGTTCCCGGTGAAGATGAACGCGATTGGGAATTTGCTGAAAAATTTGATCTGCCAATTATTCGAACCGTACAGCCACCAGAGGATTTTGACGGAAAAGCATACACAGGAGATGGCCCATCGATCAACAGTGATTTTTTGAACGGGCTTCACATCACAGAAGCCAAAACAAAGATTATTGCCTGGCTTGAAGAGAATGGCGTTGGGAAAAAGAGTATAAACTATAAACTGCGCGACTGGCTCTTTTCACGGCAGCGATACTGGGGTGAGCCTTTCCCTATACTTCATGTGGACGGCGAACCAAAAGCAGTGCCGGAATCAGAACTGCCCGTTACACTGCCCGAAGTGGATCATTTTCAACCTACAAAAACAGGTGAGCCACCTTTAGCAAGAGCCAAAAACTGGGTGGAGACAATTGACCCGGAAACCGGCAAAAAAGGATTGCGCGAAACAAACACTATGCCGCAGTGGGCAGGTTCTTGCTGGTACTACCTGCGATATATCAGCCCCGATTTCGACGGAGGTCCTGTTGATAAGAACGAAGAAAAATACTGGATGCCGGTTGACCTTTATGTTGGAGGTGCCGAACACTCCGTACTGCATCTGCTATATGCACGATTCTGGCACAAAGTTCTTTACGATTGTGGAGTTGTATCTACAAAAGAGCCATTCCAGCGCCTTGTGCATCAGGGAATGATTTTAGGAGAAGTGGAATATACCGCCTACGAAAATGACGGTAAAATTGTAAGTGCAGAAGAGGCCGGTGAACTTGAAAATGTAAAACGAGTACCGCTTTCAGAAACCGAGGTGGAGAAAAAAGGTGAGCGATTTGTGATGAAAGGCACTGAAATTTCCGTTGATGCACGTGCACATAAAATGTCAAAATCACGTGGAAATGTTATCAATCCGGACGATGTAGTGGAACGATATGGTGCTGATTCTCTGCGCTTATATGAGATGTTTATGGGGCCGCTTGAGCAGGTAAAACCCTGGAGCACCAAAGGTGTAGAAGGAGTAAATCGCTTTCTGAATCGTTCCTGGAGATTGTTTATTGATGCGGGCAATGATAATGAGTGGAGGATAATCAATGATGAGCCAAACCGCGATCAGCTGAAGGTTTTACATGAAGCCATCAAAAAAGTAACCGAAGATATTGAGAACATGCGCTTCAATACGGCTATTTCTGCTTTGATGATTTTTGTGAATGAAGCAAATCAATGGAACGGGTTGCCGAAATCCATAGCTGAATCATTTGTAATTCTGCTCTCGCCGTTTGCACCACATATAGCAGAGGAGCTCTGGAACCGCCTCGGAAAAAATCAATCGGTTACTTATGCAAAGTGGCCCGATTTCGAAGAAGAGTATTTAAAGAGCGATTCAATCGAACTACCTATACAGGTGAATGGAAAAGTGAGAGCAAATATCACTATACCTGCGGATAAGGTGAAGGACAAAGATTTTGTAATAGGTCTGGCGAAACAGAATAAAAATATTGAACGCCATCTCGACGGCACCGTTACAATAAAAGAGATTTTTGTGCCGGGCAGAATTGTCAATCTGGTGGTGAAACCTGCCTGACCAACCTAATCCTCCATCTGGGTGTTACTCACAAATGCAATATAGCGGCTGTCGGGCGACCAGCTCGGCACGTTGATGGTACCCTGTCCGCCGTACAGGTATGCAATAACTTCAGGTTCTCCGCCATCAAGCGGCATTTTACGAAGGTAAACATGTTTGTAGAACGGATGATCGCCCGAAGGCACTTCAGGCATGTAAGATAGAAATACAACTGTTTTGCCATCAGGCGAAATATGCGGAAACCAATCCTGATATTCATCAAATGTAAGCTGCTCCTGCTCACTTCCATCAGGGCGCATCCTCCATATTTGCATTGTTCCTGTTCGCTCAGAATTGAAATAGATGTACTTACCGTCCGGTGTATACTCTGAGCCGTCGTCAAGCCCGGGGGTATCGGTTAGCTGAACCTCCTCACCACCATCCACACTGATTTTGTAGATATCGTACTGACCGTTTCTCAGCCCCGTATAAGTTAGTGTATCGTCTCCGGCCGACCATCCGTGCAGATAGGAGGGCCCCAAATCGGTTACAAGTGTAGGTGTGCCACCTTCAATCGGCATCACATAGACAATAGACTGCCCATTATGATCTTCGCTGTGATGACTGATTCCAAGAAGTTCACCACTGAATGAAATTACATGATCGTTATTGTTTCTTGTGGCAAAATCGGAATAGATGACAGTTGGCTCTCGGGTTTCAAGATCGAAATTGTAGAGCAGGCCATCGGCGTTATAAATTAATGATCTGCCGTCGATCGTCCAGTTTGGCGCTTGTAGTGACCGGTTTTCCTCGTGAACCACTTCAAGATGTCCTGTATTAACATTAAGTATTTCCACTCGCGATCCAATGTACTCTTGATAGGGAGTGTAATCATCATCCATAGGTACGGTAACGCGAACATTACTGAATTGAACATCACCGGTAGATGCGAAGAGCCCAATATTTACATCATTGTTCAGCACAAGATCAACGCTTTCTCTGCTAATAAACGGATCGCCAAATTTCGCGGCCGACAGTATGAACGTATTTCCTCTTCTTTCAAGCTGTATAACATTTGCATCGGTTACATCCAGTTTTCTTAATGTAGTTTGTGAACCCTGATCGGCCCGATATGCCAGGTAAGTGTTTCCATCAGCATCAACGATGGCGCTTACGTGAGGTGACTCTTCATCCATGTTGTTGCGAATACTCCACCCCGCCTGAGCTGATTCACCTGAAAGTTCATCAATCCTGGTGCGAAGAATAAAATTACCGGTTTGATCTGTAGACAGATACTGAAAGGACTCTTGCCCGTCTGAAAATCCGTTTCCAGAACCTGAAATTGAAAAAAATTGTCTGTCAGAATTAAAAGAAGCTGAGCCTTGAAATTCGGCTTCACCGATTGTTACCAATTCTGAGAAAAGGCCTATATCCGGCACTTCACTATCCGTGCAGGAAGCGAATAAAAACATAGCCATAAATATACAGATGAGATAGAATGAGTTCATAATGCAGTTCATTAAGTTTGTTTACATGTAAGAAATATGATGATTTGAGCCAAGAAATCAATGTGTTTTTTATTAATCATAATCCGGGAGTGAAAATGCAACATACTTATCACCTGATGGAGTACCCATTTTACCGCCTCCCGCAGCTATTACCACATATTGTCTGCCGTTGATCATGTATGTGGCTGGTGTGGCATATCCGCCTGCCGGGAGGTCGGTTTCCCAAAGCAGTTCTCCATTTGATTTATCAAATGCCCGGAATTTTTCATCCTTGGTTGCCCCGATGAACAGAAGGCCACCAGATGTAACCACCGGTCCGCCATAGTTTTCGGTACCTGTTTGCGGGATACCACGTTCAGAGAGCTCGTCAAATTCACCAAGCGGTATTTTCCATTCATACTCTCCGGTGTTGAGATTGATGGCATTTAGTGTTCCCCATGGAGGTTTAATAGCAGGATAGCCATCAGGATCAAAAAAACGATTATAGCCGGTATGGGTGTAGAGTACCTGCGGAGCGCGGCTCATATCAATTCGTATTGGTTCTGCATCGGGTGCATCCGGGTCTTTCAGATAGTTGATCAAAGCGGATACTTCTTCATCCGTTAAATGTGAAAAGGGAGGCATTACTCCACGTCCTTTCGTAATGATGTCTTGAAGTTCGGCTTCCTCAAAACGGTTTTCAATATTCAGCAGAGAGGGCATGTTGCTATGTCCTTCGCCGGAGCGATCGGATCCGTGACAAGCTGCACAATTTAAAGCATAAATTCTGTTTCCTGCTGAAATGGGTTTGTCATCTTCAGGTTCCAGTGGAACCATCTCCAAAATCCACGGCATTTCATTCGAATTTACGTAAAGTATTCCTGTTTCAGGGTCAAATGCAGCACCACCCCACTCAGCGCCTCCATCGAAACCCGGAAAAATAAGTGTTCCCTGCGTACTTGGAGGATCCCACATTGATCCAGTTCGGATTTGCCTGAACCTCTCCAAAACCGCCTGATGAGACTCAGGAGACAGATTCGTGATATCATCTTCGGTAAAGATCTGCCGCGTAAATGGTTTTGGTATTTGAGGTGCAGGCTGTGTTGGCCAGGTTTCTTCGCCACGCAAGTCTGATTGTGGAACTTCAATTTCCTTTATTGGGAAAAGTGATTCGCCGGTCTCCCTGTTAAAAACAAATACATAACCGGTTTTTGTAACCTGTGCCACGGCATCCACCCATTTTCCATCATGTTGAACTGTGATTAAGTTCGGAGCTGCTGGAGGGTCATAGTCCCAGATATCATGCCTTACGAACTGGTAGTGCCAAATTCGTTCGCCGGTATTTGCATTCAGAGCAAGGAGGGAGGTTCCGAAAAGATTCTCTCCAAGTCGGTCACCTCCGTAAAAGTCGTGACCGGGTGAAGCAACAGGTACAAAAACAATTTCGCGCTCATCATCAAGGCTCATGCCCGGCCAGCTGTTTGTATTTCCAACGCGTGTCCACGCATCGGGAGGCCATGTATCGTATCCATATTCTCCGGGATGAGGAATTGTGTGAAATATCCACTCTATTTCGCCTGTTCGAACATTAAATGCTCTGATATGGCCAGGTGCCCTGTTAAAAACTCTGGAACCAATTATGAGTTTATCATGATGAATAATTCCCGGTGAAGTGGCTGTAGCTGTCACGTCTAGTGCGTCTCTTCCGAGGCCTGTTGCAAAATCAATTGAACCTCCTTCACCAAAATCATTGGATTGCAGCCCCGTCTTTGCATTTATACTATAAAGCCTGTGGCCGGCAACATAGAGTAAGCGTTCATCATCCATTCCATCCGACCAGTATGCAACCCCTCGATTTACACCCCTTGCAGCCGGTTCTTCTCCTTCAAAAGGATCAAATAACCAGAGCAGTTCCCCGGTTGCGGCATCTAGTGCAAATAGCTTTTTCAGTGGCGATGTTGAATAGAGTATTCCATTGATAATGATAGGATTAGCCTGTATTTCAGTTCGTACACCATCAATAAGATCACCCGTTGAAAAGGTCCATGCAACTTCAAGCTGATTAACATTTTCTGTTGTAATTTGATCAAGTGACGAAAACTGAGAAGAGGTATGATCACCCAAATATGAATTCCAGTTTTGATAGTTTGAATTGTTCAAATCTGGCGGAGATGGTTCAACCGAGCAAGACGTAAATATCATGAGGTAGAAGGGAAGTAGCAGAAATCTCTTCATTAAGTCAGGAAATTATCTGTGTGAGTATTTGTATACTTCATGTACAATATTATTTAATTGGTTAAAATGAAATTTAAAGATAAGGTTTTCATCATAACCGGAGCCACAAGTGGCATGGGAAGGTCAATAGCTACTGAATTTTCCGGCGAGGGGGCAGCATGTGTGTTAAGCGGTAGAAATGCGGAACGAGGCACTTCACTTGCGGACGAATTAACAGGAAAGGGTGGAAAAGCTATATTTCTTGCCGGTGATGTTGGCCTGGAAGAAATAAACAAGAGACTTGTTGAAACAGCGCTTCAAAATTTTGGGAAATTAGACGGAGTTATAACCAATGCTGGAATGCTTGGACTTGGAAAAGTAACCGATTTGGAGTCTGATGTTTGGCAGGAAACATTTCAGACGAATGTTTATTCCGTTTTTTATCTGCTGAAACATGCAATACCGGAGATGCAAAAAAATGGTTCAGGCAGAGTAATTGTGAATGCTTCAATCGCTGCGTTCAAGTCATTTCCAAATCATCCCGCGTATTGTGCTTCAAAAGCTGCAGCAGTTTCGCTTGCTAAACAAATTGCATCAGATTATGGACCTGAAATACGAGTTAATGCAATCTGTCCCGGCCCGGTAGATACCCCATTTTTACACGATTCTGCCATCGCATTTCCTGATCCTGAAAAAGCAGTTGCTGAAGCGGGTGAAAAAACTCTCCTAAAACGCCTGGGGAAACCTGATGATATTGCAAAACTTGTGGCATTTCTTGCCGGTGATGAATCCAGCTGGATTACCGGTAGTTCTTATATTATTGACGGCGGAACTCTCACAGCAGGATAAATATTTTTACGTTGCGATATACCTCAATTGCGAATCGTATTTTAATATTTAGTGCCAAGCAGGTATATTCTCGTTCGCTTTTGGAATTGGAGCTTTCAAATAAACAGAACAACAGGGCGTAATTTATCTGCTCGTTATTTATGGAAAACAGGATAGTTGCTGAGAACATGGCTCAGCTTTTTAAACGTGCTGCCGAACAGTATGGTGATCTTCCGGCTTTTGCAACACGAAAAAAAGAGCTTGAGTGGGAACCCGTTTCTTTTCGTGATCTGTATAACAGGGGAATAAACCTTGCAACCGGTTTAATTGAAATGGGTATTGAGGCGAATGAACATGTTGGCCTGTTTGGGGATAATCGATTTGAATGGATCCTGACAGATTGCGGAATTCAGCTTAGCGGTGCAGCTGATGTGCCTCGTGGCCGTGATATCACAGACACAGAGCTTGTGTACATTATCAATCACGCAGAGATAAAAGTTGCGTTCGCTGAAACCGAAATACTGGCAGAGCGAATATTTAAACTCCGAAAAAAACTGCCTACTCTTCGAACAATTATTTTGCATGATGAAAGTGGTTCAGTAAATAAAGATTTTATTCATATCTCGGAAGTGGAAGAAAGGGGTAAACAACTCCGAAATGAAGGCGACAGGAGAGTGGAGCAAAGAATGGATGCCATCAAACCGGATGATCTTTTCACTTTGATCTACACATCGGGAACCACCGGGAAACCAAAAGGTGTGATGCTCTCCCACGCGAATATCATATCTCAAATGAAAGTGATACCTATTGAGCTCTCCTGCACAGATCGTGTACTATCAATACTTCCGGTATGGCACATTTTTGAGCGCGTGTTTGAAGTGTACACAATTGCAAGCGGAGTTTGCACATACTACAGCAGCATAAGGACTTTGGGTGATGATCTAAAAAATGTTGAACCTACATTTATGGGCTCTGCGCCGCGATTGTGGGAAAGTCTGCATCAAAGAATTTTAAAAAAGGTAAGAGAGTCTCACCCGATGAGACAGCTGCTTTTTCATACAGCCTATTTTCTCAGCAAACAGTATAAATCGTCGCTCTATTTCCTGTTTGATAAAAAGCTAAAAACGGAAAGGCAATCGATGTTAAAGAGAATTTTCTTATTGCCACTTCATGCCTTGCGATGGGTTGTGGTGACGCCTTTTTACGGATTTTTTAACGTGGCCGTACTTGAACCTGTTCGAATGAGTGCAGGCGGATCACTTAAAGCTACGGTTTCTGGCGGCGGAGCACTTCCGACCGAGATCGACCGCTTTTTCAATTTCATAGGCATACCGGTATTGGAAGGGTACGGAATGACGGAAACCTCTCCGGTAATTGCAGTTCGAACCGAAGATGAACTTGTGATTGGTACTGTAGGGCCCGTTGTTGCCGATACAGATGTGAGAATTGTAGATCTTGAAACCGGTGATACCCTTTTCCCTGATGAAAATTATCCGGATAACGGAAGGGGTTTGCGTGGTGAAATTCATGTGAAGGGTCCACAGGTAATGCAGGGTTATTATAAAGAAAAAGAACTCACTGAAAATACCATCAGAAATGGCTGGCTTCGCACGGGCGACCTTGGAATGATCACATTTAACAATTGCCTGAAGATTCTTGGGCGTTCAAAATCCACAATTGTGCTGCTGAGTGGTGAAAATCTTGAACCTGAACCCATCGAAATGCGGCTTACTCACAGCAGGCTTATAGAACATTGTATGGTTGTGGGACAAGACAAAAAGCACATCGGAGCCCTTATTGTACCCGATTTGGATGGTCTACGTGAATTCGGTATTGAGGTGAAAACACTCAATGATGCTGCCGTAAACGATCAGGCAAAAAAGCTTATTCAATCAGAGATTAAAAAAGTAGTTTCGCCTGCAAATGGTTTTAAACGCCACGAACTGATACAGGAATTTGCCCTATTGCCAGAAAACTTTAAAAATGGTGAAGAACTAACCAGCCTGTATAAAATGAAGCGACACATTATCCAGGATAAATACGCCGATCAAATTGAAGCAATGTTCAATCACGAATCAACCAGAGTAAAATAGCATGGAATTTACCACTCAGCTTCTTTATCCCATTGATCAGGTTTTGCTTGCGGTTATGATTTTTTCCATCATGTTTGGGATGGGGGCAAGCCTTACAATCGACGATTTTAAAACCGTTATGCGCTATCCCCGTGGTATTTTAATTGGGTTTCTATCACAGTTTGGCCTGATGCCATTCTTTGCTTACGGACTAGCCGTTTTTCTGAATTTGCCGCCGGCTTATGCTATTTCTATTATACTAATTGGCTGTTTACCGGGTGGTACTACTTCAAATATGTTCGCCTATTTTGCACGTGGTTCAGTTGCGCTTAGTATTGCAATGACTACTGCATCAACCATTATGGCACTCATCATGATGCCGATTCTTTTGGAACTGTACACGGCCGAATTTACAGCCGCATTAACAAGCGAACTTCAGCTGGCCGGCACAGGAGCTGAATTTGTTATACCTACCGGAAATATTATTACTTCTCTTGTTTTGGTACTGGTGCCGGTTGCAATGGGTATGTTTTTAAGGGCAAAATCTCAGGTTTGGGCAAAAACTGCTGAAGATACTGCCGGATTTATGGGCATAATCGTAATTATTTATCTGATTGGCACCGCTTTTGCTCGCCATAGCGGATTGATGCTTCAAACTCCCATAGAAATTTATATTGCTGCAGTATGTGTTGGCCTGCTTGGTTTTCTGTTTGGTTTCTGGATGTCTCGTCTGTTCAGGCTTTCGCCAATCTTTCAAAGAGCCATTTCGCTTGAAACCGGTATTCAGAATGGCCCGATTGCATTTGCAATCATACTGCTTAGTTTTGCTGAACCTGTTCAAAGCCAAATGCTTTGGCTCGCCATATTATACTCCACATTTATTGTGATAACTTCATCATTTATAACACTCTACTACAGAAGAGTTGGCAAATTTGATTATGAGATCTACAAAAACACAACCATCCACAACAGGCTTTTCGGGGATGAATATGTTAGCCACTATCCTGATGGATTTCTGCCTAAACGAATCGAGCACGATCCAAGCCAGGGCTTCACGCCGGGTCAGGTAAGAGAGAAAAAACAGGCTCTGTAGTTTGTATTGATATAAATTCGTTGGCTCAGGAAAGCGATCGATTAGGTATAAACAAGTTTGTAGTGTGCTCCTTACAAGAATCTGAATTATATTGAGTTCAGTATAATCAGTTAATCAAATCAAAAGTATGTTTGAAGTATTTGAATCCGGCTCAAAAATCAGCAAGAGCGACTACAAAAAAAGATTACCCGAACTTCGCGCAGAGCTTCTTAAAACTCAGTTTGAGCTTCAAAAACAGAATATCCCGTTATTGATAAAAGTTGCCGGAGTTGAGGGTGCAGGAAAAGGCGAAGTAGTGAACCGACTTAACTCCTGGATGGATACCAGGTATATTGAGACATATGTATTTCGAAAAGAGAGTGATGAGGAAGCAAGCAGGCCATACTACTGGCGATTTTGGCGAGTGCTGCCAAGGGGAGGACAAATTGGCGTTTTTTTCGGTTCATGGTACACACAGCCCATAAAAAAGCTCGTTTTTGAGGAGACAGATGCAGCACGGTTCGATTCCACAATGAATCACATTCGCTCACTTGAACAGATGCTGGTTGCAGGAGGGATGGTATTAGCCAAATTTTGGCTGCATATTCCGGAATCCGAGCAAAAGAAAAGATTCGAAAAACTTGAAAAAGATGAGCGAACTGAATGGCGTGTAACAGATTACGATTGGCGATATCACAACAATTTTGATCACTTCATCAAAGTTAGCAAGCGTGCAATTCGGCAAACAGATACTGCTGAATCGCCATGGAATATTATCGATGCTTCACAAACGCGCTACAGAGACATTGCTTTTATGGAGATACTGCTGCAACGAATGAAGGCCGCACTTAACAGAAATGGTATTAACAAGCAGCTAAAAGAACCAATTACACCTGAACTGCATGAAACTGCAAAACCAAATAATATTTTAAACCATGTTGATCTAACTCCGGCTCTTACCAAAACAGAGTACAAAGATGAATATAAAGACCTCTATCTGGAAATTGAATATCTTGCCTGGCAGTGTTATCAAAATCAAATATCAAATGTAATTGTATTTGAAGGGTGGGATGCTGCAGGTAAAGGTGGTGTAATAAGGCGATTGATTCCAACACTGGATGCCAAACTATATCGTGTAATCCAGATCTCTGCTCCAACGAAAATGGAGTTATCTCACCACTATTTATGGCGTTTTTGGCAGCATATTCCTAAGGATGGAAAAATTACCATATATGATCGCTCTTGGTACGGAAGGGTACTGGTTGAGAGGGTAGAGGGTTTCGCTACAGAACCTGAGTGGAGCCGATCGTATCATGAGATCAATGAATTTGAGCAGCAGCTAATCGATCACGGTACAGCAATCAATAAGTTCTGGCTTCATATCAGCAGTGAAGAACAGCTCAGGCGTTTTGAAGAGCGAAAACGGATTGAATATAAAAAACATAAAATAACAGAAGAGGACTGGAGAAACCGTGAAAAGCGGGACGAATACAAAACCGCAGTACACGATATGATAGCAAAAACAAGCACTGAATATGCTCCCTGGCACATTGTACCGGCAAACAGCAAAAATTATGCACGTATCACAGTTTTGAAAATTATCAGAGATTCGATGAAGCAAACACTTGAAAAGAGAGCCAAAGCAAATAAGGCGGAGAATTCGTGATGGACATCATTACAAATGATCTTTATTTGAACACCAAAGGGTTTTCTGATATCCACGATATCACAGAACGTGTAAACCATCTTATCGGTGAGAGTGGTTTTGATGAAGGATTCTGCCACATCTTCGTGGTTGGTTCCACTGCATCGGTCTCTACCATGGAATTTGAACCGGCACTTGTAAAAGATATCAAAGAAAAACTTGAAAATTTTGCATCCAAAAATATGCGCTCGCATCACTCGGAAACCTGGGGTGATGACAACGGATTTTCACATATCAGAGCAACTTTTATGGGGCCGGGTATAACTGTACCCATTCGTAACGGAAATTGCATTCTCGGAACATGGCAGCAAATCGTTATTCTTGATCACGACAACAGGCCAAGAAAACGTCATGTCATCGTTCAAATAGCAGGTAAAAAAAAGAATGAAGATTGATCTGTATAACCTCAAATATCTTGATATACCAAAAAAAGTTCGTTATATCCCCACTTAGCAAAACCATGAACGAATGAATTAAACAATGTCAGGCAGTTTAGTTGCTGCAATTTCGCTGCTCCTCTTCTTTATCGGCTATCGCTATTACTCAAAATTTCTTGCCGAGAAAATCTATCGCCTCAATCCCGATTTTATTACTCCGGCCCATCAGTTTAAGGACGGAGTTGATTATGTACCCGCAAATAAATTTGTACTCTGGGGACATCATTTCACCTCAATAGCAGGTGCGGCTCCCATTGTAGGTCCTGCCATAGCTGTTTACTGGGGTTGGCTGCCTGCTATGATGTGGGTAGTACTGGGTACAATTTTCGCGGCCGGTGTTCACGATTTTGGTGTGATGGTTTTGTCGGTACGCAATAAAGGACAGTCAATCGGTACCATTGCGGATAAAATCATAGGTTCTCGTGCCAAAATTCTGTTTTTATTTATCATATTGATACTTGTTCTGATGATAAATGCAGTATTTGCCTGGGTTATATCCAATCTGTTCATCAGTTATCCTGCCAGTGTACTTTCGATTTTTATCCAGATACCTCTTGCTGTTTGGATTGGGTACAGAACTTACCTGGCATCGGGTGGAAGTATGATATTTCCTGCCATTTTGGTACTTGGTGTGATGTATTTTACGGCAATCATTGCAAGCTATGTACCCATACTACAAATTGATCTTGTAGAATATTTTGGCGGAGAAGATAACATTGTATGGATGGGGTTATCAGGTGTTGAAATGTCTTTTCTTGTGTGGATTCTTGTTTTGATGATCTACGTTTACATTGCGTCCACTCTCCCGGTATGGACCCTTCTGCAGCCGCGAGATCTCATAAACTCGTATCAGCTTCTGCTTGGCTTATTCATTCTTTATGCCGGGTTGTTCATTACCAATCCGGGAATTTCCGCACCGCCTTCAAATGCGGAAGCTACCGACGTAAGTTGGTTCCCACTTCTATTTATAACCATTGCATGTGGGGCTATATCCGGGTTTCATGGCCTTGTTTCATCCGGTACTACTGCAAAGCAGCTCGACAAAGAGACCGATGCCAGATTTATCGGGTATCTTGGTGCAGTAGGAGAGGGTGCTCTCGCCCTGATTACCATAGTAGCAGTTGTCACTTATTTCAATACTACCGGCGAATTTCTTGCTCACTACCACTCATTTGAAGAAGCCGGAGCAACGGGGTTGAATGTTTTTATTCAAGGCGCTGCACAACTTGCAGCGGGATTGCTCATACCGATTGAAGTAGCACAAACCATTATTGCGGTGATTGTAATAAGTTTTGCGGCAACAACTCTGGATACTTCTGTACGTTTGATGCGATACATTATTAATGAGCTTGGGGTAACGTATAACGTGAAGCCGCTAACCCACATGCATTTCTCCACATTTATTGCTGTGGGCGCAAGTGCTGCATTAGTGCTTATTCCTGAAGGACCAAGAGGTCTTGGATCAGGCGGGTACCTGTTATGGCCGCTTTTTGGTACTTCAAATCAATTATTAGCAGCAATCAGTTTGTTGATATTAACCATTTGGCTCAAAAAGAAAGGGCGGAATTATATTTACACACTTGTACCGTTAATTTTCCTCTTATTCATGACTCTTTGGGCAATGTGTGAACAGGTACTGTTTCAGTGGGCTATCTGGAGCGATTCCGGTGGAAATATGCTTCTGTTTGTATTTGGATCTTTAATTCTTGGTTTCACAATCTGGATAATTCTGGAAGCTTTAAGGTTAGCACGCTCGCTTAAACACAAAGATGAGATCAATTAACCGTTCACCCGGTTTATCAGATTACCGGTTTGAAAGTTTTTTAAAATTTCAACAACCTGATCCGCCAGCCGTTGCCGGGATTGTCTACTTGCCCACGCAACGTGAGGTGTGATCAGAAGGTTATCAGGCTGATTTTGAATGAGAGGATGACTTTTTGCAGGTGGTTCAGCACTTAATACATCGAGAGCAGCACCCTTAATAGTACCAACTGTAAGAGCTCCTAACAGATCGTCTTCATTAATGATGCCGCCCCTTCCCATATTTATCAGAAGTGCACTATTTTTCATTAATTTCAACTTCTCTTGGTTCATCAGATCTTTTGTGTAGGGTGATAACGGTGAATGGATACTCACCACATCACTTACACTCAAAAGTTCATCCAGCGCAACACGATCTTTTTGCGATGAACTTCCAGGCACCACACTCTCAGAAATAATTACATTCATATTAAAAGCCTCAGCAAGCTCATGAACCCGCTTACCAATAGCTCCATACCCAATTATGCCAAGAGTTTTACCGGATAAATCTTCAATTGTAAAATCAAGCAGACAAAAAAAAGGACTTGCCGACCAACTGTTATTTCGCACAGACTTATCATAATCCCTTAATCGCCTGCTTAGCATTAACAAACAGGCAAATGTATGCTGAGCAACTGATTCTGTTGAGTAATCAACTACATTACAAACAGGTATTTCGAGCTCTTTGGCAGTTTCTAAATCAACATTGTTAGTACCTGTTGCCAAAATTATGATAAGTTTGATGGCGGGATTATCAGAAAGCAGCTCCTTGTTGATGACCACCTTATTTGTAAGAATAATATCGGCTCCCTCAATTCTTTTGGATGTTTCACCGGGTAGGGTGGTATCAAAAGTTTCCCAGTCAAAAGGGATAGAGAATAACTCATCTGTTGATAAATCATGAGGAGACAGGCTTTTATAGTCAAGAATTACAGCTTTCATAATGTGAACGAATCAGGATTTTAAAAATATCTAATTATTGTATTGATTATTATCACTTTAATTTTGCAAATTGTCGAATTCATCGTCAAAAGAGAATTTTACTAAACTGACTATAAGAATACTATGGAAGAAAACAATTCAGGACAAGGTGAAAAAACTGCTCTGCCGAAAGAGTTAGATCGATGGAATTGGGGAGCTTGTTTTTTGAATGCACTGTGGGGTGTAGGAAATAAAACGTACGTTGCTCTTTTTGCATTGGTACCTGTTCTGAATATTTTTATGATGATTGCTTTAGGCTTAAATGGTAGTAAATGGGCATGGGCAAATAAAGAGTGGAAAAGTGTAGAGCATTTCAATAAGATTCAAAAGCGATGGAATGCAGCCGGATTTTTTGCATTTGGAGTCTACCTTTATTTTCTGATAAAAGGATTTTTATCACTTCTCTAAATGGATTTTCGGATTGGTAAACATATTTTTTACATATAGTCTCTTTTTTGTAGATTTCCTGCATGAAAAAATTTGTCCTTTCCAAAGATGATCATTCTCAGGCAACCTATTCCATTCCCTACAGTGATCTCTTAAATGACGCCCAGCTTAAAGCTGTTCTGCATGGGGCCGGTCCGGCATTGGTTGTAGCAGGAGCGGGAACAGGTAAAACCCGTACACTTGTATACAGAGTTGCAAGGTTGGTTGAAAGTGGAGTCGATCCATCTGAAATATTGCTGCTAACCTTTACCCGGAGAGCTTCATATGAGATGCTGCAGCGGGCAAGTCAGATTCTTGATGAACGCTGTAAAAGGGTGGAGGGAGGCACATTTCACCATTATTGCAGCAAATTACTGCACATGTATGCGGATGCTATCGGTTATCCGGAAAACTTTACCATTATGGATGTTTCGGATGCGATGGATGCCGTACAGATGATTCGCAAAAGGTCTGGTTTTGCAGGTAATAAACAACGCTTTCCAAAGAAATCTGCACTTTTTTCCATATTCAGTGCCTCCGTTAACAAACGGCGTACTATCCGTGAGATTATTGAAGAGCAGTATTCCCAATTTGTGACTGAAACCGGTGCTATTGAGAAACTATTTGAGGATTACAGGGCATATAAAGAGGCAAATTTTGTAATGGATTTCGATGATTTACTTGTTAAAACCCGCGATTTGCTTCACGAAAATGCAGATGTTCGGTTGAAAGTCGCTTCGAAAAATCGGCATGTTTTGGTTGATGAATATCAGGATACAAACCTGCTTCAAACTGAACTTATCAAACTATTCACCAGTCAACACGGAAATGTTATGGCTGTGGGTGATGATGCTCAAAGTATCTATTCATTCCGGGGTGCCGATCATAAAAATATGCTTCGTTTTCCAGGGGAGTTTGAGGGGACAACAGTCATAAAACTTGAAGAGAATTTCAGGTCAACACAGCGAATACTTGATGTTGCAAACAGAGTGCTTGAAGAGGCCAAAGAAAAATTTGAAAAAAAATTATTTACTCACAATCCAGAAGGAGATTTGCCTGGCTTGGTGAAAGCCGCAAATATGAATGATCAAAGCCGGTTTATCACTCAAATGATTTTAAACCTCAGGGAACAAGGTCATGAATTGAATGATATTGCAGTACTTTTCAGAAACGGAAGGGATTCATTTGATCTGGAGGTAATGCTCAATCAAAAGAATATACCATACGTAAAATATGGCGGACAGAAATTCACCGAGGCTGCCCACGTTAAAGATGTACTGGCTCACCTGCGGGTTTTACTGAATCCTAAAGACACTATCTCATGGAACCGGGTTTTAATGCTCATTGACGGTATAGGCCCGAAAACGGCTGAAGAACTTTTTTTATGGGGGCAGGGGAGTACCGGAACTCCCTATAGTCCGCATACGGCGCCCTATGCAAGCGAAACGTATAAACGGCAATTAAAAGCTCTAAGTACACTGTTTGAAAGGTTGATGAAACTTGAAGGGTCTGTAACTGAACAGCTTCGGGAAGTGGTTGATTACTACTCCGTATTTTGTAAAAAGCGTTTTGATGATCATCCCAAACGGATGAAAGATTTAGAAACCTTTGTTGATATATCTGGAAAATACAGCTCACTTGGAAAGTTGATTGAAGAGGTAGCGCTTGATCCGATCGAGGCAACAGCCATTGAAACGGAAGCATCAGAAAAAGATGAAGCACCGCTAATTCTAAGTACAATCCATTCCGCCAAAGGCCTTGAGTGGCATACAGTTTTTTTGATACAGTGCCTTGATGGAATTCTGCCTTCCGGTTATGCTATTGACGATGAGGTACAAATGGATGAAGAGGTTCGGCTTCTTTATGTGGCAGTTACACGCGCAAAAGAGCAACTTTTCTTTACTTATCCGGCACTTTTTCAGAGCAGATATGGGGATTATTTTTCAAATCCAAGCAGATTTGTTAAAGATATTTCAGAGAAATTACTGGAACCATGGCTGCTGATAGAGGAACATGAACGGGGGGAACTAAACACCGGAAATAAAGCTGAAACAAAAGCTCTAAAGTCTTGATGATATC
>SLGA01000286.1 GCA_007123985.1 Balneolaceae bacterium
CAACTGCCAATCTGATGCTGTTACTTAGCGAAGCTGCTACGAATGCTATAGTACACGGTAACAAACTCGATCAGGATAAAAAAGTTGCCATTGAAGTGGTAATTAAGCCGGATAAGGTAGTCTCCACCGTGCATGATGAGGGTGAAGGATTTGAACCTGAAGACACAAAAAACCCGCTTGCAGAAGAAAATTTAATGAAGGCAGGCGGCAGGGGAATCTTTCTGATTAATGAAATTTCTGATTCTGTAAACTACTCTGATAACGGCAGAAAAATTGAGTTTACCCTTTCAAGAGCCGGATAAAAGATTTTTTTAAGTAACTCTATTGCGTAAAAAGCTCCCCGAGATCACCACTTAACTGAAGCAAGGTTGTTTCGGCAACTTTAGCATCGAAAAGAACATTGATAAGTCTGTTTTCTGCCTGTAAAAATGTTCGCTGGGCCTCTCTGAATTCAAGTGAACTGATCGTTCCAAGCCGAAAACGCTCAAGAGCTATATCGAGCGTTTCCTGGGCATTTTCAAAATTATCCCGTTCAAGGTCCACAAGCTCAAGTGCATTTTCGTACGATCGGTAAATCGCAGAAAAATCAGATTCGAGACGCAATTTCTGCATCTCATAAGAAATTTCGGCATTCTTTTGATTGATCTGAGCATTTTGAACCCTTCGGCTTTGATTAAATCCGTCAAACAGATTTACTCTTGCCGTCAGCCCAATCGAAAAACCTGTGGTTTCATTAAAACGAATAAACCCGCCATCATTTTCACTTCGATTAAAACTATAACCTGATGTGAGGGAAATTTCAGGGTACCGTTCTGCACGAATTTCCCGGATTTCGAGCCTGCTGATATCTTTCTGAAGCCTTGATATGGTAAGTTCAGTATTTTCATTAATCAGCTTTTGATAGAGTTCATCCCTTACCAAACCTCTGTTAATATCAATTTCTGATGTGACATCAAACACCACTTCGGGATCTCTTGAAAGCAACTCGTTTAAAACAATCTTGGCTTCTGTGAGCTGATTTGTTTCCCGAATGTAAGCAGCCCTGTCGGCATTTAAATCAGACCTGGCCTGCAACAGATCGTATTGAGAACCTGATCCCAAATCAACTTTCGTCTCTTCAATTTCTATTCTCTCTTCAGAAAC
This sequence comes from Balneolaceae bacterium, assembly GCA_007123985.1. Taxonomy (GTDB): domain Bacteria; phylum Bacteroidota; class Rhodothermia; order Balneolales; family Balneolaceae; genus Rhodohalobacter. The sequence goes on from SLGA01000286.1 coordinate 1,144, forward strand.
TTCTATGTTATTGGCAAGTATTTTCAGCTGTTCGTTTATACGCACAATATTGTAGTAGGCAAGCGAAATCTGTGCAACCAATGCTTCCATATCCGAACGAAGCTCTGTATTGGTAACATCCCGAAGTACTCCGAGCCGATCGTATGTGCTGAACATCTGAAAACCGTCAAAAAGTGTCCAGTCAAGATTTATAGCTGCATTGGTTTGACTGCTGCGTGCTCCTGTTGTTGAACGGGCATCTCCTCCGGCTTCAAATTCACTATCCTCAACTCTCTCTGTATGTGATGAATTCAACGTAATAATGGGCAAAAAACCCGCATTGCCAAGTGTTCGGTTATTATCGGCTATCTCAGCAAAGTTTTTTGATAGTTGTATGCCGTAGTTATTCTGGAGACCCGCATCAATGGCATCTTCCAGCGTAAGCAACTGCTGTGCATTTGAACGTTCAGTGGAGACCACCAATATTAAAATCAGAACAAAAATACCGGTATAAAACTTCATGATACGGATGCTACTTCAAGTTCTTTGTCAGCTTTTTGGGCACGTTCAGCAATCTCTTTTTTTACACTCTTATCGGATGCAAGATAGCTGTACACTGCAGGGATAACATACAGAGTAAGAAAACTTCCAATCAGCAATCCTCCGATTACAGCGATACCCATCGATGTTCTGCTCTCTGCCCCGGCACCCAGTGCAAGCGCAATAGGTAGAATACCAAGTATAGTAGAGATTGAGGTCATTAAAATAGGTCGGAATCGCACAGCCGCAGCATCCATGATGGAGTCCATAACACTCATACCCTGCTCCTGCCGTTGATTTGCAAACTCAACAATCAGAATTCCATTCTTGGCAATTAAACCAATGAGCATTACTGCACCAATCTGGCTAAAAATATTCAGGGTTTGATTGAAGTACCACAACGAAACGAGGGTTCCTAAAATAGCAAGAGGCACTGTAAACAGAATGATAAAGGGATCTCTAAAGCTCTCAAACTGAGCGGCAAGCACCAGATAAATCAGAATGTTAGCCAGAATAAAAATAAACAGTAAACTTGCTGCACTTTCTGCAAAGTCGCGCGATGGCCCTGCAAGATCTGTGATTACAGTTTCCGGGAGAATTTCTGCGGCAATTTCGTTCATGGCGTCTATACCATCACCGATTGTGTAACCCGGTGCAAGGCCGGCAGACACCGTAGCAGAACTGAATCGATTGAACCGGAAAAGTTGCGGCGGAGCACTGGTTTCTGACAATGATATGAGATTATCAAGCTGAATGAGCTGATCTCTGTTGTTCCTTACATAAATTGTTCTCAAATCGATCGGGGCATTTCTGAACTGCCTCTCCATCTGGCCAATAACCTCGTACTGTTTGCCGTCCATTATAAAAAATCCGAACCGGCTGCCCGACAGTGATAACTGAAGAGTTTGAGCAATATCCCGAACAGATACACCAAGTGATCTTGCACGATTTCTATCGATTTCTACTCGCAATTCCGGCTGATTAAATTTTAGATTCACATCAGCAAATGAAAATACCGGATGTTGATTTGCAGCGCTGAGGAAATCGGGAAGTATCTCTTCAAGCTGATCCAGTGTCTGAGCCTGAAGGACGTATTGAACCGGTAAACCGCCGCCTCTTCCACCAATGGACTGAGGTTGTGCAACGAATGTTTGAGCACCTGAAAGATTTCCAAGAACTCCTGTTAACTGGTCAGCAATCTCCTGCTGAGAACGATCCCGTTCTCTTCGATCAACCAGTGTAACAAACCCAAATGCAGAGTTCACGGAACCTGCTGCTCCAAATCCGGGAGAGGTTACAGTATTCATTGCAAATAGCTCGGGTACATTCTCCCTTACCTCGGCAATCATCCTATCAACGTAATTGTCCATGTATTCAAAAGAAGCACCCTCGGGAGCAGTTGCAGCTACCCTCATTTGCCCCCGGTCTTCCATGGGAGCAAGCTCTTGCGGCAGGTTTATAAACAGCAGGTAGATTAAACCACTTGCTGCTACAAGAATTAAAAATGCCATCCACCGCACTTTCATGAATGCTTCAAGCGATGACTTGTAGATATTATTTAACCATACAAAAAACGGTTCTGTCATTTTATAGAATCGATTTTTCTCCGCACCTTTCGACAGAATTTTTGTAGCCAGCATGGGGGTTAGTGTTAACGCTACAAACGATGAAATGATAACTGCACCGGCAATAACCACTCCAAACTCCCTGAATAACCTTCCTGTAGTACCCCCGAGAAAAAGTATTGGCATGAAAACAGAAACCAGTGCAAGTGATGTGGCTACAACTGCGAAAAATATCTCTTTTGCCCCCAATATTCCTGCCTCGATAGTAGGCAGGCCTTGTTCCATTTTTGCGTAGATATTTTCCAGAACCACAATCGCATCATCCACCACAAGGCCAATTGCCAACACGATGGCAAGCATGGTGAGTACGTTAATCGAAAAGCCGGCTACGTACATGATAAAGAATGCACCAATAAGAGCAATTGGTATTACAATAATAGGTATGAGTGTTGTTCGCCAATCTCTCAGAAACAGAAATATCACTGCGATTACCAAAGCAAGAGCAATGAATACCGTTTGCTGCACTTCATTTACAGATTGCTGTATATATTCCGTTGTGTTAAATCCTACAGCCACATTTATATCTTCCGGCAGGTCGCGTTCAATTCTGTCGAGACGTACGAAAAGTTCTTCAGCGATAGCAAGCTGATTTGATCCGGGCAGCGGAATTGCCACCACTCCAACCATCGGTACTCCGTCTCTTTTCAGTACAGTTCGCTGATTTTGAGCTCCCAGTTCGGCATAGCCAATGTCTCCAAATCGGATGGTACGTCCCTGATCTTCCACGATAATTAAATCATCAAACTCTTGCGGGGTTGTTAGCCGGCCCATAGTACGTACAGAAAGCTCTGTTACCATTCCTTCAATCCGGCCGGACGGCAGCTCAACATTTTCACGATCAAGAGCCTGCTGTATATCAAGTGGAGTAAGCCTGTAGGCCGCCAGTTTAAGCGGGTCCATCCATAAGCGCATTGAATATTGACGCGAACCCCAGATGCGTATTTCACTAACACCTGGAATGGTTTGAAGCTGTTCTTTAAAAATATTTTCAGCGATTTGAGTTAACTCAAGAAGGTTTCTTCTGTCGCTGTTCACATTCAAAAATACAATTGGGGAAGAATCTGCGTCTGCTTTTGTTACGGTTGGCGGATCTGCATCCGGCGGGAGGTTACGCTGAGCCCTCGAAACCCTGTCACGAACATCATTTGCAGCCGCCTCAAGATCTATTTCCAGATCAAATTCTACCGTTATGGTGCTCTGTCCATCACGGCTAACGGAAGTAAGCGTGCGAATTCCCGCTATACCATTCACCGACTCTTCAAGCGGTTCTGTAATCTGTGATTCAATCACATCAGCGTTTGCTCCAACATAGGAGGTACTAACGGTTACAATTGGCGGGTCAACGGATGGATACTCTCTCACACCGAGGTAGAAGAATGAAATCACACCGAAAAGCACTATCACGATGGACATTACAGAAGCCAGAACGGGGCGACGAATACTAAGTGAGGATAAACGGCTCATATCTCAGACGTTTTTTTTAGTTCCGTAATTTCAACTTCCATTCCCGGCCTCACTTGCAGCAAACCTGTTGTAAGAATGATATCACCCCGCGAAACACCTTCGATTACCTGAACCTTATCACTTGTTCTGATTCCGGTCCTGATTCTTGACTCCTCTACCTTCCCATCACGGTATACAAATACTTTTTGAGAATTTAACTCCGGCACGATGGCAATGGTTGGAAGCATCAAAGCGTCGTCAATCTGATCTAATATGAGAACAATGTTTGCAAATGCACCGGGAAATAATATTCGATCTCTGTTTTGGCTGAGGGCTCTTATCTGAAGTGTTCTGGTTTCCGGATCAACTCTTGGTTCAATTGCATACACCTCACCGCTAAACGTAGAATCCACTCCCTGAACGGTAAAATTGATTACATCACCTATTTGTACACGCGGTATAAACCTTTCAGGTATTGAAAAATCTATCTTCACGGGGTCAACCTCTTGCAGCGATGCGATTCTTGTAGTGGATGTAATGTAAGCTCCACGACTCACATACTTTAAGCCAATTAATCCTGAAAACGGCGCCCTTACTTCTGTTTTTTCGATCTGGGCGTCAATAAGCTGTAATTCTGATCGCAAAACATTCACTTCATTGAGAGTTGCATCATAATCGTCCTGGCTGATACCACCTCTCTCGAGTAACCTTTGCTGGCGTTCTTCGCGTTGCTCGGCAAGATTAAGCCTATACACAGCCCTCTGTTTTTGTGCCTGCAGTTCGCTATCGTTTATTTTTACAAGCAGATCACCTCTTTGCACCTCCCCGCCCTCTTCAAAGAAAATCTCCGTAATGATACCGCTTGATTCCGCTGTGAGCTCTACAAGTTCATTTGCCTGAACCGTTCCGCTCGAATAAATTCTATCTTCAATGGTTTCGTAATCAAGCTCTACAGCTTCAACCTGCAGTACACGGTTTGATTGATTCCCTCCCTGATTTGCCGACTCTGATGGAGAACTGAACAGTGGTCTCACCTTCGGATAAGCAAGGGCTCCGAATATGATGAGTATGATTGTAAATGTGATAATACGTTTTGTAACTCTACCCATTTAGGAAGTGATCTTAGATCTTGAATTAGAAATCAAACAACGAAGAAAACTAAGAGATAGTTCTGTATAATAATTCTCGTCAATGTAAAATATTGTTGCACAATAAATCCGCAAGTTTTCTTTTCGTTTCCTGATAGTTAGACGTGAAAGCACCCATACGGTTTGTAAATAACAAAAAAAAGGCGATGGGTGTAATCCATCGCCTTCAGAAAACTGTTATGTATCAGCTGATTACACTAATTGTGCATCAAGCTGCTTTTTGATGTGAGTTTTTGGAACTGCACCAATTATCTGATCCACAACTTCACCGTCCTTAAAAATCATTAGTGCCGGGATGCTTCGAATTCCGTATTTAACGGATACTTCCGGGTTGTGATCAACATTAACTTTTCCAACTTTCACTTTACCGTCATACTCACCGGCAAGTTCGTCAACAATTGGGCCAACCATTCGGCATGGCCCACACCATTCTGCCCAAAAATCTACCAAAACCGGTGTACTTGACTTTTCTACTTCTTCTGAAAAATTACTATCTGTAAACTCTACTGTGTTACTCATGATTTTATCTGTGTTTTTTAAGTTTCATTTAATATCAGGAATATTTCCCGAACAAACACATATCAATAAATTATCAATTTGATTGTGTTTTGCTATCAAAGGGTATGATGAAAAAACTCGTGTCAGTTATCAGGCAGCGCCCCTTTTATTACGAGCCAGTTTTACCGACTCTTTGCCTACCAGTTCTCGCAAGCCTTTTAGCAGTTCGTTGCTTGGCTCCACAACAAATTTCCTCACATTCATGCGAATCGGCTTTTTTGAATGATCGGATTTAACGACGAGCCGAACCGGCGTTTCACCTTTGTGTAAACTGAACAGAGTGGCCATTTGCTGCAGATCATCACCCGAGAGGTCACTTGTTTGCAGGCGAATACTCAGCTCAAGCTGTGCCTGGAATTTTTCACGCAAACTTTCCACCCGTTCCATGCTGTTTGCAATAATTTTCGGTGCACCATCTTTTTTGCTGATGCTGCCATCCATCAGTAGAATGGTATCCGGCGCAATCATTCCCTGGTGGCGATCAAATACATCACTGAAAATGAGCGCCTCGATACTGCCTTTCAGGTCTTCAAGCTGCACAAAAGCCATAGGGCGTCCTTTTCGGTCGGTAATTCGCTTAACCGATGTAATAATTCCAATTATTTTAACTGTTTCGCGGTCGTTAAGAGAAGCCATGGCTTCTTCTGCCAATGTATGGCTTGCAAAAAGCCTCGAATCTTCCCGGTATCGATCCAGCGGATGTCCGCTCAGATAAAAGCCAATCAACTCACGTTCCTTGTTAAGCCGTTCAATATTACTCCACGGCGGGCATTCACGCAGTTTCGGCTCGCTGAGCATCCCGCTGCCGCCACCCGATCCCCCAAAAAGGCTAACCTGATTGAGCCTCTCCTCTTCCTGTTTACGGGAAGCATAACTCAGCACATCTTCAATACTTGCCAAAAGCTGCGCCCTGTTTGGGTGCATGGAATCAAACGCGCCGGCCTGGGCAAGACTTTCAATCGTTTTTTTGTTGCAGATGCGTGTGTCAATTCGGGAGGAAAAGTCAAAAATACTTCGATACTGCCCTTTTTCATTTCGTTCAATAACAATCTGCTCTATAGCAGCAGATCCTACTCCTTTAATAGCGGATAGCCCATACTGCACCCGTCCGTTTTTGGCGATAAATTTTCCTTCTGCAGAATTAATGTTGGGTGGATCCACGGCAATACCGATGCGTTGGCACTCCTCAATAAAGAAGCTCACTTTTTTGATATCACCCATGTTGTGGCTCAACACAGCGGCCATATACTCTGCCGTATAGTTCGCTTTAAAATACATGGTTTGATAGGCTACTACCGAATAGGCTGCCGAGTGTGATTTGTTAAATCCATAACCGGCAAACATCGCCATCTTATCGAATACAGCTTTGGCTGTTTTCTCATCATACCCCTTTTCAGTGGCCTGCCTAACAAATTTTTCCTCTTCCGGGGGCAGCAGTTCCGGTTGCTTTTTACCCATAATCCTGCGAAGCACATCCGCTTCGCCCAGAGAGTAGCCTCCCATTTTCTGTGCCACTATCATGATCTGCTCCTGGTAGATCATAATACCGTAAGTAGGCTCAAGTACATCGCGCAGATCGTCATGATCGTAAACCACCTCCTCTTCGCCATGTTTACGGCGAATGTAATCGGGGATAAACTGCATTGGTCCCGGCCGATAAAGCGCGTTCATCGCAATGAGATCGTTGATGCCGGTGGGCTTTAGTTGCTTCAGATATTTACGCATTCCGTCGGATTCAAACTGGAAAATACCCACTGTTGCGCCCTTCTTGAACATCTCGTAGGTGGGTTCATCATCCAGAGGGATATCATCGAGATTGTACTCTTTACCGTGATTCTCTTTTACATATCCGATCGCTGTTTTGAGAATGGAAAGAGTCTTCAGCCCGAGGAAATCCATCTTCAGCATTCCGGCATCTTCAATCACTTTGCCGTCAAACTGAGTTACGTAGAGATCAGCGTCTTTTGCTGTACAGACAGGTATGTAATTTGTGAGTTTATCGGGAGCAATAATCACACCGGCAGCATGAATACCGGTATTTCGAACCGATCCTTCCAGGGTCTCAGCCATCTGCAGAGTACGGCCTTCAAGTGAATCTGATTGTTTGATTTCCTTTAGCTCTTTTACACCTTTGATGGCATCTTCCAGGGATATCCCGATGGTATCAGGTATCAGTTTGGCGATACGATCGGCATCGGGCAGGGGAAGATCGAGCACTCGGGCAACATCCCTCACCGACGATTTTGCCGCCATTGTACCGAATGTAATAATATGCGCAACCTGATCTTTACCGTATTTATCCACCACATAATCAATCACACGCTGGCGGCCGTCATCATCAAAGTCGATATCAATATCGGGCATGGATACCCGTTCAGGATTCAAAAATCGTTCAAATAGCAGATCATACTCAAGCGGATCAATATTGGTAATTCCTGTGCAGTACGCTACCACAGAGCCCGCAGCCGAACCCCGCCCCGGCCCCACATACACATTCATCTCTTTCGCAGCGGCAATAAAATCCTGAACAATCAAAAAATAGCCCGCAAAACCCATTGTTTTGATGATGTTCAACTCAAGATCGATCCGGTCGTGGATTTCATCATTCAGCTCATTGTATTTCTCTTTTGCCCCTTCCAAAGTAAGATGGCGCAGATAGTCATCCTCCGAGGTAAATTCGTCCGGAAGTTCAAAATTGGGGAGAATTACATCCCGCTTAAGCTGAATTGGTTCAATTTTTTCGGCAAGTTCGGCAGTGTTTGAGATGGCCTCAGGCAGATCCGCAAAGAGCGCCTTCATCTCCTCCTGCGTTTTGAAGTAGAACTCATCGTTCGGAAAGCCAAACCGCCTGTCTCGCCCCTTGCCAATTGGGGTTGAAATCAAATCGTTATTGTCGATACAAAGCAAGGCATCATGTGCTTTTGCATCTTTCTTATCGATGTAAAACGTGTTGTTCGTAGCGATGATCTTTATGCTGTACTTCTCTGCAAATTTCAGAAGAACGCTATTTACCCGCTCCTCTTCTTCAAGCCCGTGCCGTAACAGTTCGATGTAGAGATCTTCGCCAAAAAGATCGTGCCACCACTTCAGCGCTTCCTCAGCAAAATCTTCACCTTTATTCAGAATCAAATCAGGCACTTCGCCTAAAATACCACCGGTGGTAGCGATAAGTCCCTCTCTGTATTTTTCCACCAGTTCACGGTCAATCCGCGGAAATTTGTAGTAGTATCCCTCAACAAAACCGAGCGAGCACATTTCTGCCAAATTTCGGTATCCCTGCACATTTTTTGCGAGAAACAGCTGCTGGTAGCGTTTGTCTTTATGATCGCGGGTAAACCGTTTTTGATGACGATCTTCCACAAAGTATGCATCCAGCCCGATAATCGGCTTAATTCCAGCTTCATTGGCCGCTTTCGTGAAATGAAATGCCCCGTACATATTTCCGATATCGGTGATGGCAACAGCGGGCATACCGTCATCAGCAGCTTTTTTTACGATCTCTTTTATCCCCGATGCCGCCTGAAGTACCGAGAATTTTGTGTGATTATGAAGATGAACAAAGGGTGAATCCACCTTTTTCCCTATGCTCTCCACAGGCAGATCGATGGTTGCTTTAGCGGTTTCCTCCTCACCGGTTACCCCGCGACTTCTTAACTCCTTCACTTTTGGCATGTAGTGTGAAGAATCAATTTTACCGGCCAGATTCCCCTGCGATATTCCCGCCTGTGCGGGAAGCTGCGGCTGAATAACCCCGATGCGAACCAGCTCAAGAAATGCACGTGCAGTTGCATCCACATCAGCTGCAGCGTTGTGAGCCTCTTCAAACCCTATATCAAAGAGTTTGTGGTGAAGCTCTGCAAGTGTTGGCCATTTATAGCGACCACGGCCACCCGGAATCGCACAGTATTCGGTCGATTCATCTTTGGTATCTATTGCAATTTTCCCGGTCAGGGGATTTTCCCTTTCCATCCGCAGGTACTCTGATCCCATAATACTGAGATCAAACTCCAGGTTGTGCCCCACAACAAATGTGCATTTCTCCAGATCGCGGCTGAAATTATCCATCGCTTCAAGAAGCGGAATTCCCTCACGATGCGCTCTCTCAGTGGAAATTCCATGCACTTTTTCTGAGTTATACGGAATGGTAAACCCATCGGGTTTAATGATATAATCTCCCGAAGAGATCATTTTACCGGTCTCATCATGTACCTGCCAGGCAAGCTGAACGCAACGCGGCCAGTTGTCAAAATCGGTCAGCGGGGCTGAATAATTCTGTGGAAGGCCGGTTGTTTCCGTGTCAAAAATGAGGTACATGCGAAGGGATAAGATTGCTGGTTTTACGATACTTTTTTCGTTGTGGAAATATACTAATCACAGAGGTGAAAACTGAATCAAGTTATCCACATATCACCCGCTTCAGGGTTCTATTATATACCGGAATGGGTATTGAGTTCGTTTAAATACCATTTCCAGTTTTTTAGAATAATATCTCGCGATGCAAAAAAATTATCATTGTGACCGCCTCTCAGTTCCACAAAACGTTTTGGCTCTTCAAGCAGCTCGTACAGTTCCCGGCCATGGTGATACCTCACAATCTCATCGTTCGGGCTATGCATTATCATTATTG
>SLGA01000064.1 GCA_007123985.1 Balneolaceae bacterium
AAGTTGGCGAAGAAAACATCTTCATCTTCGGAAATACCGTTGATGACGTAGACAAGCTGCGCCTCGAAGGTTACAACCCCCGGGAATACTACGAGCAAAATAAAGATCTGAAGCAGGTTCTAGACCAGATTGGAGATGGGTTTTTCAACGATGACAAAGACCTCTATAATCCAATTATCGATGCGCTGCTAAACAGCGGAGATTACTTCCTTGTTCTGGCAGATTATGAAGCCTACTGCAAGGAACAGGCAAAAGTGGACGATCTGTACCGCGATCAGGATGCATGGAACCGAATGGCCCTGCTCAATACAGCACGGGTTGGCAAGTTTTCGTCCGACCGAACCATCCGTGATTATGCCGAGGAGATCTGGCAGGTGGACGTGAAAAAATAATTTCTGCTCTTCATCTAATACCGAGAACCTGGTTGTCCACAAAACAACCAGGTTTTTTTTACAACATCGTAACAGTTTCTGCCATCTTTCGTAAGATTTTTTTAGACAATTCTATCTAAATTAATCTTACAAAAATGAAACTGCATATTTCTTTCCTGATTTTTATTCTCGGTTTGGCCATCATGCATAAACCAGTGTACGCTCAGCAAACAGAGACTCTATTTAATGGAGAAATTTCCCATGGAGGTTTTGGCGGGCCCGTAGTTCAGATAGGTAGAGTGGCCGGTTCCGGTGCAGTTTGGGTTGGAGGCCGCGGCGGATGGATTATCAACCTTAGCGAGCAGCACACCATCTCTTTAGGAGGAGGCGGATTTGGTCTTGCAACCAACCATCTTGCCTCTGAACCACAGATAGGGGATCCGGACACCGACTACTACGCCTTTTCAGGGTATGGTGGCTTTGTATTTGAATACACAAACCGATCATACAAACTTGCTCACTTTACAGTTTCTTCATTGATTGGAGCAGGTGCAGTTGGCCTCCGGGAAAGCAATTACGAAAATTTTGAGGATGAAGTGGATACCTACTTTGTTTTCGAACCTGCTATTCATGCAGAGTTAAATGTGACAACATTTTTTAGAATATCCGGCGGTTTGGGTTACAGATTCACCAGCGGTATCAACAGTTTTGGGTTTAGTGATAGTGACTTTTCCGGTCTGAATGCAATCATCACCTTCAAATTTGGAGGCTTCTTATGATTCGGCTAACCCTTTTCTTCATAATCCTGACAGTAGCTCCAGCTATCAGTTCGGCCCAACAAACCGAAACACTGATTTCAGGTGATGTTCAGCATGGTGGTTTTGGAGCTCTGCTCTATGGAGCAACATCCGTACATGGTGAGACGGTTTATCTGAGGGGATCAAGAGCAGCGTGGGCAATTACATTCCGGGAAGGACATACACTGAATATTGGCCTTGGCAGTTATCGCACCGAATCGGGTTTCGATGCTTCGGATTGGCAAAATCCTGAACTCGAAGCACCCGAATTGAGGATGAACTATGGAGGTTTTGAACTCGAATACCTAAATAGATCCTACAAACTGATTCATTTCGGTCTGCAAACTACCATTGGTGGTGGTGATGTACGCTACAGAGATAGAAATATTGATCTTGATCGCACATCCGACAGCTTTTTTGTACTTCAACCAGGAATGAATATTCACTTAAACGTAACCAGCTGGTTCAGAGTAAGCGGTGGCCTCTATTATCGGTATGCGAACGGTGTAAATTTGCAGGGCACGGGAAATTCTGAACTCTCCGGTTTATCTGCCATATTAGGCTTGCGGTTTGGATGGTTCCAATAATCAATTTGAATCTGCTTCAATAGAACAGGCATCAAACTTTTTTGGAAGAACTCCGTACAGATTGAAAATTCTTTCTGATATGTCTCTTCCAATAAAACTTACACCCGAAGATAAGGTTTTACTTTTAGATGGTGATGAATGCAAGCTCGTTAAACTTGCAGATATTCGCTATTTCGAATCGTTTGGGAATTATTCCAAAACCTATTTTACAGGTGGTAAACTCTTGATTTACAGAACGCTGAACTACCTTGAAAACCGCCTGTCCGGCCAATTTTTTTTCCGTGCAAACCGGCAGCAACTAATAAATCTATCTCACATTCAGGATGTTCAAATCACAAATAAATCAACATTCAGAATTGAGATGAGTTGTGGCAAACAAATTGACATTTCACGCAGAAGGTCACAAAAGTTTAAGTGTTCATTAAGCCTATAAATAATCTAACCATAAAATGGCATATCGTTTCGGCCCTGTCCAATCAAAAATTTTCATACCTAAAAAAGGGTGACTCCCGGTTTGGGAATCACCCTATTAAATTTGCCCCTATTGTAAACTGAGACCGGTTAAGAAATACGATTCCTCGGGGTACCGTACTTATCAAAATACTCTACTCTTACCTCATCTTCATTTTGCAGCACTATTTTGTACATCATGCTGTAAGGATCAAAGTTCTGGATTACAACTTCGTTTCCAATCATTTTATATGATTGGTATTCGCCTTGTGCCAGTACCATCGAAATACTTCTCGGTACTGCAATATTGCGCTGTACAACTGTTGCTTTAATAAGTTTGCCACTGCTGTCGTACTCGGCATACACTTCTTCATTTTTTGAGGTGCCTTCAATCACATAATTTCTTGTCTGGTTACTGTTCAGCCTGATCTTATCAAGATTGCTTTTCTTAAATGGATTCTCGTTGATCAAACATTGCAAGCTCTGAAAACAGGAGAAATTCTTTTCCGTTATCGTGAGGCTATTTTGCGGAGATTCAGTATCTGATTCCCCGATAGCTACTTGCAGTGCCACTGCCTGCGTGCATGTCATAACTAAAATTGCGGCTGCGATAAGTATATTTTTTAATAGCATGGTATCTCTGAATTTAGTTGAGGGTTAAACTCAAATACGCCACTTCTTTCTGCCGGTTACAAAAAAGAGCCGGTAATTATGTGGATGGTTCTCCGGACAATTAACCGGCAGTTATATCGTGATGATTGGCGATGAGCGAATCCTATAAATCACTCTTCACAAAGGTCTGCGAACAGGCAGATCTTTAAAAGAAATGTACTAAGGCGCTATTTTTAGTTCCTGATGTATTCAGCTTAAACGGGAATCGCTTATTTGCCCGCTACTGCTTTCGCACATTTAATACCATCCATAGCCGCAGAAACAATTCCGCCGGAATAGCCGGCACCCTCACCACAGGGGTACAATCCTTTTACTTCAGGGTGCTGTAGTGTTATGTAATCTCGGGGTATGCTTACCGGTGAAGATGTCCGGGTTTCCGGGGCATGCACCACAGCTTCGTTGGTAAGATAACCTCTCATAGATTTATCAAACTCTTTAAACCCATTTCTTAGAGCTTCGTGAATTACGGTAGGTAGCACCGCGGATAGTTCCACAGATGTAATTCCCGGAGCGTAAGATGTATTTGGCAAATTGGCAGACAATCTTCTATCTACAAAATCCACAAGCCTTTGTGCCGGTGCAGTTTGCGTTTTACCTCCAGCTTCCCAGGCTTTTTGTTCAATCGCTTTTTGATATTCCATGGCCGCGAGTGGCCCGAACCTTTCATATTTCTTAAAATCTTCCGGCCTGAGTTCCACAACAATTCCTGAGTTTGCCGTTGCCCGTGCCCTTCGTGATGATGACCAACCGTTGGTAACTATCTCCCCAGGTTTGGTGGCACAAGGCGCTATAACTCCTCCGGGGCACATACAAAACGAATAAACTCCGCGCCCCCCAACCTGTTTAACAATCCTGTATGGTGATGGAGGCAAATAGGGTCCGCGATTATCACAGCTATACTGAATGGAATCGATCAGAGATTGAGCGTGTTCAACCCTTACACCGATAGCAAGAGGTTTCAGATCAATACGAACTTTTTTTTGATGGAGTAGTTCAAAAATATCACGTGCCGAATGGCCTGTGGCCAAAATCACATGATCAGCTCTTAACGTTTCATTTTCAAGTGTTTTCACACCCTTAATACTACCGCCATCAATCAGCAGATCCGTAACACGTGTGTTGAAGTGAATCTCGCCGCCACTACTAATAATGCACTCTCTCATTTTTGCAATAATGGGTGGCAGCTTATTGGTGCCGATATGGGGGTGGGCATCCACTAAAATATCCCGAACGGCACCAAAACCTACAAAAAGCTCCAATATCCGCTGAATATTTCCTCTTTTTTTTGAGCGGGTGTAAAGTTTTCCATCAGAATAGGTTCCCGCTCCGCCCTCACCAAAACAGTAGTTTGAGTCTTCATTCACAATGTGCTTCACATTGATTCCTTTCAGGTCAGCAATCCGGTTTTTTACATCTTTGCCCCGCTCAAGAATAACCGGTTTCAGTCCATCTTCAATAAGCTGAAGTGCTGCAAACATTCCGGCAGGTCCGGCTCCTACAATCAACACCTCTTTGGCATTGCTTACATTGGGATAATCCGGCAGGCTTATTAGCTCCTCAACATACCCCTCGCCCGTGTACACCCGTACTTTTAGGTTGATAACAACCTGTTTTTGGCGTGCGTCGATTGAACGGCGAAGGATCTCAACATGGCGGATTTCATCGCGAGGAATATTTTTCTCTTTCGATATAAACGAGTGTAACTCATCACTCTTCGCAGCAATGTGCGGCAATACCCGTAGTTGATATTCTTTCTGCATAGGCTAAAGGTACAAAAAACCGTTCGCAGATTTATTCTACTGCAGAAAAATCATCGGATAAACCGGGGCTGTTTATTCCTGAAGAAACGCTGATTGCCGCGATGCAAGTTGCAACCGGCCATCCCTGAAAATCCACACATTCAGGAACCGTAATTTGGCGGTTAACTCATCGTTGTTTATCCGCACCTCAAGCTCCACCACTCCGCTTGATGTAGCAAAACCATCGTAGATATCAACATTCATTTCCAAAAATTCTGCCGACAATATTACCGGGTTTCCTGCTGCTACATTCTCAAGATATCCGACCTTTGAAACAACAATCCCGGTGGGCTGATTATAGGTAAATTCATCAGCTAACAGATCACTCAGTTTTTCTACATCAGCCGTGATGATTGCTTCATACCGACTCTCTTCCGCAAGAACAACCATCTCAACAGAAACTTCATTAAAAAGTATAACCGAATGGAGTACTGCAAAATATGGCAGTAAAAATTGCACTAACATACGTTTTATCTTCAAATTGAATGGTACATTGTTAATTCTGCTCGCAGATGAAAGAAAAAGGTAACATCATAACAGTTGGTTACCTCAAATAAACATAAAGATTATACATCACTTTTCTGGCCTCCGTTTTCGATGATCTCAGATTAGCTTAAACAAAATACGTACCTGCTTACTCTCCATGGAATTGCACGAAATTTTTACTTCCCTGCGCGACCTGTTAAACCTGAAACTCTTTAGCCTTCAGGATAATCCGGTAACCATCTTGTCTCTGTTTATCTTTTTCTTCTCTCTTACACTCGTTTTCCTTGCCGGCTCATTTGTACGCCGGTTTCTGCAGGGCACTTTTCTGGATAAGTTTGAGATTGAACCGGGACTTAAATATGCACTCTCTCGCGTAGCACAATACATTATTATTTTGATAGGTGTGTTGATCTCTTTTCAATTTGTAGCTATCGACCTGACCAGTCTTGCCGTTATTTTTGGGCTTCTTTCCGTTGGCATTGGTTTTGGTCTGCAAAATATTACAGCCAACTTTATTTCGGGGCTTATCATTATGTTCGAACGTCCCATTACAGTGGGAGATCGGGTTGATGTGAACGGGATTGAAGGTGATGTGATGGAAATCAGCATTCGGTCAACAAAAATCCTCACTATGAACAATACATCTATTATAGTACCCAACACACAATTTGTTGAGAACAATGTGATTAATTTTTCTCTGGGCGACCCAACTTTCCGCCTGCATATCCATGTTGGGGTTTCCTACTCATCCAACCTTGATGATGTTTTACGGGCATTAAACGAAATTGCTGAGGAGAACCTCAATGTGCTAAAAAAACCGAAGCACCAGGTACATCTCACTCAATTTGGCGATTCCTCGTGGGATATGGAGCTGCGTGTCTGGATTCCGGAAGTTAAAAACCGGTTTATTGTTCAAAACGAAATTAACCAGGCAATAGTCAGAAAATTTGAAGCTATGAAGATAGAAATCCCATTCCCTCAGCGAGACTTGCATCTGCGCTCCGGCTTTCCTAATAATGTAAAAGAGAAAGATGAGTAGTGTGAAAACAAACTATTCAGCACTCAGCGGAATTGTGAAATAAAATGTACTTCCTGCTCCGGGTTCACTTTCTGCCCAGATTTCACCCTTTAACTTCTTTATGTAGATCTGGCAAAGCTCCAATCCCAAACCGGATCCTTTTTCCCCTTTTGTTCCGCTTGTAGAGTGATAAATACTTTTGGTAAAAATCTTTTTAAGAACCTCTTTTTCCATTCCAATGCCCCTGTCTTTTGTAGCTATTTGTGCCATCTCATTTTCAATAATCGCACTCACTGTTATACTGCTGCCGGCGTTGGAGAACTTTATGGAGTTCGAAATCAGGTTTCTGAGAATAATTTTCAAAATGTTTAGATCGGCATGCACAAACAACTGATCTGGCACCTTGTTTTCTAAAGTGATCATTTTTTTGGAAGCACCCTCTTTAAGCATCTCAAAAACAGAAAGTGTAACGTCAAATAAGTTCAACTTTTCGGGATTGATGGAAACCTCTCTAAATTGGTTGCCGGCCCATGAAAGTAAATCGTTCAACAGTTCCGATGAATTATCCATGTTTTTTTTCAGGAGTGAGACATACTCGTACATCTCATCTTTAGGCAAGCTTTCAAACTCATCAACCATAATGTTACTTAATCCCGCTGCTCCAAAAATTGCATTTTTAAGATCATGTGCAATCACCGAAAAAAGTTTGTCTTTTTGCTGGTTTAATTCTCTGAGTTTTTCATTCATATTTACGAGCTGTTCCTCTGTTTTTTTCCGCTCGGAGATATCTCTCATATAGCCTTCAATACCCTCAATTTTACCTGATTCATCAAAAACTAAGTGTGCATTTACCGAGGCAAAAGCTAAGGTGTCCATCTTTTTTTTAAGCCTTACTTCGAAATCAATTACTTCTCCTTTCATTCTTAAATTTTCTATTAACTTCTCCCTGTCTTCAGTATTATGATAGAAGTCAATTACAGGTTTACCTATGATCTCTTCTCTTTTAAAATCCGTATATCTCTCGATAGATGGACTTATATCAACAACAATTCCATTTATATCTGTCCGATAAAACACATCACGTATATTTCTAAATATCTTCTGATATTTTTTTTCACTCTCTCTAAAAGCTGCCTCCCTATTTCGTTGTTCAGTGATATCCTGTGTTGTTACCACAACGCCGTCCATATATTTCGCTACAGAGGATTTAAACCAAAATGTTGAGCCTTTTTTATTCGTGTATAGGTAGGTAAAGTTGGCAGTTTTCCCCGTTTCTGTTACTTGCATATACTTCTTTAGCATCTCATCCCTTCTTTCTCCTGATAAACTTTTGAGCATGCTCATCTCAAGAGCTTCCTCTTCCAATACTCCCAACAGTTTTTGGCCTGTCTCGTTTATCTCAATAATTCTAAAATCGACGATTTTTCCATCACTATTTCTCAAAGCCCTAAATGTAATAATGCCCGCAACGGAGTTGTCTAAAATACCCCGAATAAACAGCTCATGGTTTTTACGGGCTGTAAAATTTCTGACAACACCCAAATAGTGAGGTTTACCTTTTATCGACAAGTTTGAAACGACGGCCGTAAACCAAAATACCTCTCCCTTTTTTTCAATGCTAAACTCGAAATTATATCTGTCTTTACCCTTCCTGAGGTGTCTGTATGCTTCTTCTATTTTTAATTGCAGGTCAGGTGAAACTACATCTGAATAGTGTTTGCCAATGAAATTTTCCCTAGGAAAAAAAGAATCTTCTCCTACGTCTGAGGGTTGTATATCACTAAAAATACCCTCATCTGTTGAGATAAAAACAAAGCCCTCAAACGCGTTCAGAATTGAGTTTAAGTAATCATTCATCTCTATTGGGTTCAACAGTTTTAAGCCTAACTATTATCTATTTGTTAGAAACCATACAGAAACTTGTTACCGGCTTTAAACAATGTATATAGGTATTATACACTAATTAGCTGATTATTCAACGAATATTTGAGTTTTATGAAATTGAATATTTTGAATATAATTCTACCACATAAAACTTTTGAACTGCTTATTTCATTACTCTAATGCCCCCAGGGTGCCGGTGGCAACTCATCAAGTGGTTCAGTCAGGTCGAAATCTACCCGCCAGCTCCAGGTTGTATCACGAATTGTGCCGTAAGTGTATCGAACACCTGGTTCAATCTCAATTCTCCAACCTCTGAAAATCCCTGTTTCTTCGGTTCTCTCAATTGATTGAAATTCATGACGCACAGCAGTACCCTCGCCGTAAGAAAATCCGCCGTACATTGTGAAGTCATCGTCGCTGCCATCCGGCATTCGGTGGTCATGCCGCAGTTCAAGGTTATTGCTGTGTTTTGTGTAAATCCAGGTTCTTGAACGATCCCAGTCATTCTCATCTTCCAATTCAATGTGGAAAGGAAGTTTCAGCTGGTTCTCATCACACTCTCTGAAATGAACTATCAGCATTTCGGTTCCGGTCAACATCTCATCTCCGGGTGGCTCAAGGGTAAGCCCTCCCGGGTAAGCATTGCCGCACTGCTCTGCTAATGCATCAAAAAATTGCTCAAATGGTTCAGGTTCCGAATCGGTAGCTGGCTGATTTGCCCGGTCTTCGGACTGACCGCAGGAGAACAAAAACAGGATTGCAGCAGAAAATGTAAGTAATGGCTTCATCTGATTATTTTATTATTAAACAGAAGCCAATATATGGAAAGGTAAACGCGTAAGAAATTGCTTTCTGCTAAATCATCAATCCAAAACAAATCTGAATGTAATGGTTCCCCACTGCGGCTCTTGTGGTACTCCGGAGGGAAGGCGTGAAAATCTCCAGCTTCTTAGCGTTCTCATCACTTCACGCTCAAGCTCAGGATTCATTTTTCGAAGGGGTATCACTCGGCCAAGTGATCCGTCAGGGTGAACTTCAAATCGAATAGTAATAACAGCTTCCTCATTGGTTCTGTTATCTGGCAGAGGCTGCACCATAGGGTTGCGATTCAATTCCCCTTCCCATTGAAGATCGTACGGAGCCGACCGGTCCGGATTATTCCCAATCCCCTGGTCTACATCCGGTGCCCCCCTCGAGCCGCGAACATCACCACTCTCTGTTACACCTTCCTGTACCTGTTCGGCTTCAATGGTTTGAGGCGGCACTACTTCTTCTCTTACATCTTCGGTAATTTCCACTACTTCAGGATCAATAATGTCTGTATCGGGAGTTTCTACAACTTCATCATCAATAATCTCTTCGGTCTGATCGGGAAGATCAACCGGCTTTGTGGTTTCATCCACTTGTACTTGGGGAATTTCAACGGGTTGTGTTATTTCCGGGTCAGGTTGATCAGGACGTGTCTCTGAAGGGTTGGGACGTGTGGCAACCTGCTCTCTCTGTACTTCAGCTCTCTCTGCGATGGTTCCGCTTCGAAACTCTCCGAGCGTTACCTCCATAAAAGCGGCCCGATCCATGGTTTTGAAATCCACAGTGTATAGTAGTGCAATAATCAGCAAGAGAAGATGTATGGCTGCAGTAATGCTCAGGCCAAAACGGTCTTCATCATCAGAAATATATTTTTTAAACCATTCACGCATGGGGATTAATTTCGTTCGGTTGCCATAACAATATTCATGTTCAACGCGCGGCCTATATTCATTGCACTTACCGCATCATCTACGCGCGCATCGCGGTCAGCTCTAACTACTAACGTAGCATTTGGCTTATTCTGATATGCCTGACGAATTGCCAGAGAAAGGTTTGCACGTGGGGTCTGTTCGCCATCTACAAAGAAGTCGCCTTCAGAGGTAATAGCTACTGAAATTTGCGTGGCATCGGTAGTAACACTTGATTCTGCCTGCGGAACATTTACACGGATACCAAAATTTGTAACAAATGATGATGTAAGCAGGAAAAAAATGAGCAACAGAAGGATTATGTCCGTCAGTGATGACTGCGAGAACATGTACAACGGCTCTTTCGTATTGCTGTCTGCACGAAAGTCCATAGTTTATACCTCTTGTTTTTTCTTGGGTGACGGAGCCTGAAGCAGATCTACAAAATCAGCTGATGCATTTTCCAGTTCAAAGATAGAACGATTAATTTTTCCGAGCAGAAAGTTGTAAAAACCATAAGCTATAATACCAACAATCAATCCGGTTGCGGTTGTAATCAACGCTTCCCAAATACCACCGGCAAGCACACTTGGGTTTACATTTCCCTGCAACGACTGGATATCCATAAAGGCACGTATCATACCGGTTACAGTTCCTGTAAATCCAATCAGCGGTGCAACACCGGCAATCGTTGCCAGCCAGTTCATCCGTTTTTCAAGCATGAATACTTCTTTTTTGCCCGCTTTTTTGATGGATTCTTCAATATCGCGAATGGGTCTTCCAAGACGTCTGATCCCGGCTTTAAGAATCCTGGCCAGTGGTTTGTCAAACTCTTCACAGTACTGAATGGCACGCTGCTGGCTGCCTGTTTTCAGGAGCGATTCAATATTATTCAGCGTGGTGTTGATATCCATTTTTGAATTCTCAATAGTTCTCCAGCGCTCTGCAATCACATAAATTGCCAAAACAGAGAGAATAAAGAGCGGTATCATCAACAGGCCGCCCTGTGTAAGTATTTCAAAAAACGACATGGATGCTTCTTCCTGCAGCATCTCAATAAGGGTGTCCGCTTCAGCTGTCTGTGCTTGTAGGAGAAATAAGTAGATGATTTTCATTTATGTGCTTAATTGATCTGAATTCTATGGATAAAATTTTGAGTGTTATACGGTGTGGGTAATTGCTGTGCAGCTGCCTGTGCATCGCTCAATGTTTCAAACTGGCCAACGCTTACGCGCCACATTGAACTGCCGGCTACTGTTCTTGAATTTACAAGAGCTCTGTAACCATCCTGTGCCAAGGCAGCGGCTGTGGTTCTTGCGGTTTCTTCAGTATTGAAGGAGTGTATCACGATGGAGTAACCGTCGTTCGCATCATCCAGAACTGTCCCCATCAAACCATACAGAGGCTGATCTGAAATTTGTACTGTTGCCGGCGATACGGTTGCAACTTCTTCTACTTCAGTTTCTGTTTCCTGTTCCACAGGTAAGTCGCCTTCTTCTGTAACTTCATCAACTGCAGCAAGCTGCTCCATATTTTCTTCATCCTCTTCTGTAATAACGGGCAGTTCGTCAGGCATTACAATTGGCTGATCTGTTGCCACAGGCTGAGCCATCTCTTCTTCATTGCTCAGTGTATCCATAAACCATATTGTACCGCCAATCAGTACAACCAGCAGTAGGATTGCAGCAATGGCAATAAAGCCGCTGTTGTTCTTTTTTCTGGGTGGTATTTTTTTTAATGGTGGCTTATTCTCTTCTTTTTTTGGTTTTTCTTCTTCCTGGATTGGAGCTGCTATTTCATCATCTCCGGTTTCCTCAACAACGGGTTCTTCGATGTCTGAAAGAAAATCAAAATCATCATCCGATTCATCGCTAAGTCCGAAAGGATCATCCTCTTCATTTTCCTTATTCGTGTCTATTCCGGCATCCAATACAGGTGCAGCTGACTCTGTTTCAGCTTCAACAGACTCCGGTTCATTAATGCCTTCGTCCGCCTTTATATCAACAGGGGGCATGGCGCTGTCGCGCTCGGGTTTCAGCTCTACCGGTTTCATCCCCGCATATTTAAAGCTGATTTCAGTGCTCAGCTCTTCGGCTGCATCAAATTTCAGCTCTCCGCTTTCATCAAAGTAAAAAAGGCCAAAATCTTTAATTTCAAGAGCTTTACCCCGGTTTGCCGCATCTACTATTCTCTCAATTAACTGGTCGAGCTGACTCTCAACATCCTCAGGTTGCATCCCGGTTTTATCGACAAGAAGCTCTACCAGCTTTGGTTTATCAATATTCATTTGAAATCCTGATATTAGATTTAAATTCTAATACATCAGCGGGAGGTATCATCACCACTTTGCCATTATCGTATTTTTTTTGATGCTGTTCGTGATGTTTTACTTCAAATGTACCAAGCCCTTCGATGTCAACTTTGTGTTTTTCCACAAATTGTTCGCGTAATACTTCTTTGAATGCTATGATAAAATCTGATTCCATATACTACAGAAGATAGGTGAATCCAACGAAAGCCTGAAATCCCCGCTCGGGATAGCCGCTCCAGATTTCGTACTCCTCATTTAAAATATTTCGCATTTTGCCGTATACGCCAAAGCGTTCTGAAATTGACACCTCAAATTTACCTCCAAGCGTAAAGAAAGATGACAAGGTTTCGCCAGTATGGTTTTCTCGTCCGCTCAGAAATTCACCCCATCCTTCAATTAGCACCTGTCGGGCAGGACGAAATGATGCGGTTCCTTTGATGGAGAAATTCTCAACAAATGGAATTTTTACTCCACCATCAAGCCGTGGCACCTGCCAATGGCCATCGGCGCTTACCCACAACACTTCGGGGCGAAGATCTTGTGAAACACCCCCAAAGACCCTGAAAATTGTTGCATCACTAAAGGCAGCCGAATAATAACCTTCAGAAACACTAAGAGCTGAGATGTTAATACTCGATTCAAACGGATTTTGTTCTCTCTCAAAATAGAGGAAGCCATTAATTTTTTGGTAGGACGCACCGCCAATAATTTTTGTGCCGTAAAATGGTTCAAGCAATACTTCACCAAGGGCCTTCAATTCATACTGATGACGAAGAGGTGCAGAAAAATCATAAAACCTGTTCTTTCTCTGAACGTCTGCAAATGAGTAGTGGCTGGCTCTTCCGTACGCATTACCACGTACCGAAAACCCCGTAAAAAAGGTGTGTTTAATCTCTACTTCAGGTGCTGCAAATAGAGTAAAATCATCCGAGGCGTCGGAAACTCCGGTAGCCCCGAGTGATGCTTTTACATCTGTTCTGTAGTTAAATAACCGTTCATAATGTGCCGAGATCGTAGAAACTGACCATAGAGAGCCATCATGAGCAAATGGCTGCTGATCGCCAACTTCAGAGCTTACTTTTAATCTGTGAATTTCGTTGATATTGTTCCCTAACCTTGAGTAGCTTGCGGCAAACTTCATCCCCCACTCGGCAGCATCACCATTTATAGGGTTCAGTGTTGAGTCGAGCGTATAGTTGTTGTTATAACCGCCGGCTGATATTTTTACACCGCTGAGTGAGTTTTGTGCAATGTCTAAATCAGCCGAGCCATAAAAACCTGTTTTAGAAACTCTGGTTTCAAAATCATGAAAACTGCCACTAACAGCTTCAAGCCACGGCATATAATTAAAATTAGAAGTAAAACCGGCGGTTGCATTCAATTGGGTTCGATCGGTAAATCGGTTGTATGAGCGAATATCTGTATGAAAATAGCGGTATGAACTTGAAAAATTTGATATATGGCCATCGGTGGATTCAAGGCTGGCGCTACCCGAAATCCAGTTTTTGTCACTCAGTTTTGCAACTGCAAAAAGATCCGCCTCAGGTGAAATGAACGATCCTACACCTCCTCGGAAAAATGCATGCTGTGGATCGGCATAGCCCAGTCTTTGGTAATCGGGCGCATCAGGTCTGTCGAGTGTGCCTATCGGAAGATTGGCAGCTACAGTTTCTTCATCTTCTATAAAAGGAAGCCGGTTTGGATCTATTTGAAAAACCCGTGGGCGCGGATTAAATCCCAAAATTGGCTGCCTGCGCAAACCCGGGAAACGCGCCTGAAACTGGCTTCTGATTTCAATATCCTGCGGGTCTATTTCCGGTAAAAGTGACTGTTCAGTATCTGCCTGAGCCTGCTGAGCCCTGATTTCGTGAGAAAAAAGCAAAGAAACGGAGAGCAATACAAGTATAAAAAAGGGTCTGTACATGTTTAAATCAGGTAATGAGCTCTAAAGGTGATGATTCATTCAAATAATCTGCTCAATGTGGTAAAATAGTAACCTCACGGAAGATACCACAACTTTTGAGAATATTTAACACTTAACGATTGTGATTTCGTGTAAGTGTGTGGTACTTATCCCACCATAATGCAACGGGACTAAGTAAAAATACAAACAGCACTGTAAATGCATGCACAACCGTTGCATAGGTAAGTGCAGTTGTCAGGGGAACATCATAAAGCAACCATAAAGCCTGCTGAACAAGCAAGTGATACGAACCGATTGCTGCCGGTGTTGGAATGCTTACACCAACGGAGGATACGACTGTTATCACAACAGCTTCACCAATTCCTAACGCAAACTGATCCTGCATACTCATCATATAGAACGGCAAATAAGTCATCAGGATGTAACCAAGCCAAATGCCTGCCGTTAGCAGCAAAAACATCGGCCAGTTTTTCACTTTATTTAACGAAACCATTCCCTCACCAAATGATTTTGCTGAAGAGAGAAACTTTATAATTACAGGATTACTGAAATGTTCCTTCTCATCTAACCAAAGCATTATTTTATAAAAAACCCAAATAGCTGCTACAATAAAAATAAATGCGGCAGGAAGTATAAAGTAATAGAAACCACTCCATGTTTCGATGCCGAACAACTGCTGTACAACGGCAAGATCCCCCAGAATTAAGGCCATTGTAATAAAGATGAGTACAAAAAGGATTAATACATCAAAAAGTCGTTCTGCAACAATGGTACCCATAAGATTTCCGGTGCTCACTTTCTCTTTTTTTGCTACATAAACCGGCCTTGAAACTTCACCAAGCCTGGGAACCAGATTATTGACCATATAACCCAGCATAACTCCTGCAAATAGGGTGCTTCTTGAAATATGCTTACAATCTTCCGGCAAAAGCTGCCTCCATCGTTCAGCCCGAAGCAAGTGGCTAAGAATCATAAACACCACAAAAAAGGGGAGCCAATAGAGTGAAACGGTGCTGATCTGCTCCCAAAGCTCACCAAAATCGATTGTTCTAAACGCCAGCCAGAGAAGTAAAATGGCAGCAAGAACAGAGATCGCAATGTTGAGATGTTTAACTCTCATCAGGAATCGTGCCGAAGATCAATCAGTTCCGCGCCTTCGGGTGGCTGGAATCGAAATGTATTTTCGGTTTGCATGACGAACCTTCCGTCTCTGAAGTAGGTGATTAATTCGTTTTCTACCTGATCAATTGCCTCAATTCGTACAGGTACTCCGGATGCATTCAGCCAGATCGTAACATTCATAAACATGGCGAAAGGATCGTCGGTTGAAAGAATAACTTTTGTGCGCCCGTCAGGCACAGACTCTTCTCTAACTGAATAGGAGTCATCCACGCCCTGCAGCATTCGCGAAGGGGCAAAATCATCATCCTCTTCTTCATATTCACTGATTATTACCCTCCCTTTTGTGCCATCGTAAACACGGGAGATTTCACCATCTACAACCATAATGCTGTTGCCGCTTTCTATTTTATAGCGGTCTTTACCAACCCAGATGGTGCCCTCCGTAACCTGCTGCTCACCTGTAAATGTATCGTTAAATTCGTGGATAAATGATGCTGAAAACACCTCATTCCTTTCAAAACGATCTTTGAGGTCGTCGAATTTTGGAGAGGTTTGGTTTGAATGCCAATCCGCTGCAAACAGAACCAGAAAAGACAGAACTGCTTTAAATACCAAGTTTCGCAAATATTTCATCTAATTCTTCCTCTTCGGTTACTTTTACATCACGTGCAGTGCTTCCCTGAAACGGCCCTACAACTTCTGCATTGTAGAGTTGGTCAATAATCCTTCCGGCTCTGTTATATCCTATCTTCAGCTTTCGTTGTAACAGCGATACAGATCCCTGTTGGTGCAGAACCACAATTTTTGCGGCTTCTTTAAACAGATCATCAATGTCATCGAGCGGGTCGGGTATTCCGGCTTCCTCTTTTTCAACAACAGGCAGCGGAAAAGGTTTCTTGTAGCCACGCTGGTTTCCGATAAAAGATGTAATTCGTTCAACCTCATCGGTTGCCACATACGCGTTCTGGATGCGAGTCATTCCGGCACCGTTAGAAAAAAGCATATCTCCCTGACCTACAAGCTGGTCTGCACCTCCAACATCAAGTATGGTTCTCGAATCTACTTTCGAAGCAACCTGGTACGCCATTCTTGCCGGAAAGTTTGCCTTAATTGTACCGGTTATCACATTTACACTTGGCCTTTGAGTTGCCACTACTAGGTGAATACCGATAGCCCGGGCAAGTTGTGCAATTCTCGCGATGGGCTCCTCAATCTGCTTCCCTGCCGTCATCATAAGGTCGGCAAGTTCATCAATTACCACTACAATATAGGGCAAATGGCGGTGGCCGAGTTCTTCATCCAGCTCCCCGCTGTCGAATTTCTCATTGTATGATTTGAGATCTCGAACCATTGCCATTTTCAGCAGATCATACCTCTCATCCATCTCCATGGTAACACTTTGGAGCGTTTCGAGTGCAGCGCTTGTATCCGTTACGATAGGCTCTTCCGATCCCGGCAGTACAGCCAAAAAGTGGTTCTGAATATTTCGATAGAGCGAAAGTTCAATCTTTTTGGGATCAATCAGAACAAATTTCAAATCATCCGGGTGGCATTTATACAGAAGGCAGGTAATCACCGTGTTAATACCAACCGATTTACCCGACCCCGTAGCACCGGCAATAAGCAAATGCGGCATTCGGGTCAGATCGATCATGAACACCTCATTTTCGATGGTTTTACCAAGAGCTACAGGTAGTTCAAAGTTAGTATCAACAAATTTTTTGGTGTTGATAACTGATTTGATATAAACCGTTTCGCGGGTCTTATTTGGCACTTCGATACCTACAGCCGATCTTCCGGGTATCGGTGCTATGATACGGAGTCCATGCGCAGCTGTTGCCATTTTCAGGTCGTTAGCATAGCTCTCAATCTTGCTGATTTTCACATCGGGCGCTGGTTCTATCTCATAAAGGGTAACCGTTGGGCCAACAATCGCATTGATGCTCAGGATTTCAATTTTATGGCGCTTTAGCTTCTCGAGAATTATTTTCTTGTTGATTTTAATCTCTTCAAGATCAACCTCGTTTCCTTCATTTGGCGGTGCATCGAGCAGATCAATTCCGGGAAATTTATACTTTATTACAGGGATCTCTTTGGCTTTTTCCTTGTTTTGACGGTCGAGCTCGCGATGGTCTGCTTCTTCATCACCCTTTCCTACAAACACAGAAATTTCAACGTCATCGTCCGACTCATCAGGTTTTTTGGGCTTGCTTTTTTCGAGCACTGCTCTTGGCGGTGATTTTTCAAGCTCAGCAGATTCTTTTTTACGCTCGAGCTCTCTGATTCTGTCTTCTTCCTCAGAACGGTTTACAATTTCGTCGATTGACTGAACTTTTTGAGATTCTTTCTGCGCCTGGTAACTCTCTTTTGCAGCAGCATCAGCCGCCTGCCTTTTCAATATCGCATTCGTCTCTGCTTTTTGCTTCCCGGCCGCTTCCCTGCGCTCTTTCAATCCGCCAATCCATCCTGAAATGCGATCAATACTTTTTTGAAGATCACGATCAATCAACAGAAGTGCCGTTACCAATAGAAGTACAAAGAGAATGAAAATGGAACCCATTCCTGTAAAAAACCGGAGACGATCGGCAAAATAGAGGCCGGAATGTCCGCTTACGGCAATTGAATATGCTTCGTGTTCAATGTAAAACCAACCAAATATTGTAGAAAGCAGTACAATTAACCATAGAGTGTATGCAGCCGGCCAACTCAGATCGTTCAGGTCGTTCCGCCTAAATACGAACCATCCAAATGAAAAAAGAAGAACAGGAATTAGAAGAGAAGTATATCCGAACAGAGTTCTCACGAAAAGTTGTGATATGTACGCACCGGTAACACCCAGCCAGTTCTGAATCCTCAAAGCAGGTCCCTGATCGGGCTGAACAAGAGATTCATAGGAAAGTGATTTTACGATGGAGTAATCGTTTTCATGGTAAGAGGCTATACTGAGCAGTAACAATACAGATATTGCCATTATCAGTATCCCCGAAATCTCCATTTTGCGGGAATAGCTTAAACCACCAAATAATGTATTTGAGCGTTTACGTTTTGCCATTTTCAAGGGTTATCATCCCTTCTTTTAACCGGGGTAATATGTCCGTTATATCTACCTGACAGCAGTAATCGATATCGTCAGTTCCAATTATCTCCTTAAGCCGTGAAGCATGATTGGTTTGATGTACAACTGAGGTAATGTCGCTTCCATATTTTTCATAGAGGCCGTATGCTACTTTGGCTCCGTCCCTTGAATCCTCAGGTAAGGTACCATCGCCAAGCAGATGAATGATGTTTCCGGCAAGAAGCACATCTTCAAAGGCCAGCCTGCCTTTCCAGCCGGCACAGAGTAACACAATATCTTTTTTTTGAGTTTTGAGCGCCTTTACAATTGCCGAAACATTCAGAAAAGCTGCAACATAAATATTTTGCGAGCCGGAGGCTTTTTTTATGGCTTTTGTGCCGTTCGTTGTGTTGAAAATCAATGTTTTTCCGCCAACAATTTCTTTGGTAAACTCTACAGGAGAATTTCCAAGGTCATACCCTTCTATTTTCACACCATCTTTCTCACCACAAAGAAGATAATTTTCAGAATCTACATTTTGCGCAATTTTACTTGCTTCACCCATATCAGCAACGGGAATAATAGCCTTCGCACCATTATTTAGCGCCGTAACGATAGACGATGAAGCTCTGAGCACATCGATGATAACAACAGTTTTGTTGCGCAGTTCCTCCTCCTGAAAAGAGTGTAAAGAGTAGAATACGTCTAATGTTTTTAAATTTGCCATGTGGTTCGTGTCATTTATTTATAAACGGGGGCCTTGTAACAATAGCTTCTACCCGTTTTTTCCTGATGTTAATAGTAATTTTTTCATTTTCTCCAGCTCTTTCTGTCTCTATATAGCCCATTCCAATCCCTTTATCAAGCGTAATGGATTGTGTGCCGCTGGTTACAAAGCCGATTAATTTTCCTACCTCATCGGTAATCTCGTAACCGGATCGTGGTACACTTCTCGGTTCCGTTACCACAAAACCCATTAACTTTCTTGTTAATCCTGCCTCTTTCTGTTTGATGAGGGCTTCTTTACCAATAAAATCACCTTTCTCAAGCTTCGTTAGCCATCCCATTCTCGCTTCAAGCGGGTTGGTATCTTTGTTGATGTCATTTCCATAGAGTGCATAACCCATCTCAAGGCGCAGTGTATCGCGTGCACCGAGGCCTGCAGGTTCCAGGCCAAATTGTTCACCCGCTTTCAGAATATCTGCCCAGATTTTTACTGCATCTGCTTTTTTTGTGTTGATATAAAGTTCAAATCCTTTCTCGCCTGTATAGCCGGTTGCTGAAATGATCACCTCTTTTTCCCCGGCCACTGTGCCTGTAGTAAATGAATAAAAGGGAATTTCCGAAACATTCACACCGGTAAGTTTTTGTAGAATTTCAACCGATTTTGGACCCTGAAGTGCAATAAGAGCAAAATCATCAGAGCGATTTTCGATGGTTGCACCCATTGAGTTATGGCTGCTGATCCACTCAAAATCTTTCTCAATATTTGATGCATTTACAACAAGCATGTATTCATTTTCATCAAGTTTGTACACCAGAAGATCATCTACTATGCCGCCATCTTCATAGCACATAGCCGTGTATTGAGCTTTCCCCGGTACAAGTTTGGATACATCGTTTATCGTTACTTTCTGGATTATATCAAGTGCGGCTGGGCCGCTTACAAAAAACTCACCCATATGAGATACATCAAATAGGCCGGCATGTTCCCTCACAGCTGTATGCTCTTGTTTAATGCCCTTGTACTGAACCGGCATTTCAAATCCACCAAAATCTATCAGTCTTGCATCCAGCTTTTTGTGCTCGTTGTATAGGGGAGTACGCTTTAACATCTCTGTGTTCAACTCAATTTAAATGTATCAATTTAGAATCCGGGCTTTAGCGGCTTTTCAGAAGTTCAAAAATCAAATCCCGTTGTTTCTCTTCTGTGCTAAAGCCAAGCAGGAAAGGTAACTATTCTCACAAACTTAAAACAATGCAAATAAACGCAAAGTGAGAATATAGCGTTTAGATTGCCTCTTATTCTGATTATCTTATAAACAAAAATAAAGACTATAAAAATAAGCTATGGCAATCCACAAAGAACAGGTAAAAAGTGCGCTTTCTCATGTTTTACATCCGCAGTACGAACGCGATCTGATTACCCTCGACTTGATTCAAGATCTTATAACACAGGATAAATACATCTCTTTCACCCTTGAGCTCCCAAAAAAAGATGATGCTCTTGCTGATCATCTCAAAAAAGAGTGCACATCGGCTGTCCATAAATTTGTTGATAAAGAGGCCATTCTGGACATTACCGTGGGTATTAATATTTCTCGGCAGCGTGAACTTGAAGGCTCCGGGCCAAAAACAAGCGAACCACAGCAGCCACAGCAACAGCCTATTCTTGCTGGTGTGAAAAATGTTATTGCTGTTGCATCCGGTAAAGGCGGTGTGGGGAAATCAACTGTGGCAGCAAACCTGGCTGTCTCTTTGGCACAAACAGGTGCAAGTGTTGGCCTGCTTGATACAGATATTTACGGGCCAAGTGTACCAACCATGTTTGGTGTTACCGAACGGCCTAATGTAACCACACAAAAAAAACTTGTACCTATCTTCAAGCATGGTGTTCACCTTGTTTCCATGGGCTTTCTTGTTGATACCGACCAGGCTATGATCTGGCGCGGACCGATGGTAACTAGTGCCGTAAAACAGTTTATGCAGGAAGTGGAATGGGGCGAACTCGATTATCTTATTCTGGATCTGCCTCCCGGCACCGGAGACATACAGCTGACCATCGTACAGACTGTACCACTTACAGGTGCTGTTATTGTATCAACACCGCAAACAGTTGCACTTGACGATGCCCGTAAGGGTGTAGCCATGTTTAATAAAGTTAACGTTCCTGTTTTGGGAATTGTGGAGAATATGGCCTACTTCGTGCCTGAAGATATGCCCGAGAAGAAATATTATATCTTCGGTAAACATGGTGCCCGCAAACTTGCAGACCGCCTTGAAGTACCCTTTTTAGGAGAATTACCTCTTCGGGAAATTGTGCGTCAAACCGGCGATGACGGCACACCTGTAGTAGCAGGCGAGCCAACTTCAGCAGCTGCAATTGGATTTAAAGAGATTGCAAACCGGGTTCATCAGGCTCTCATTGTTCGAAATAAAGAGCAGGAAAAAACAAAGAAAATTGATATTAAGATCAGACCCTGATCTATCACAGACCGTAACTTTATAAATGACAGATCAAAAAGAAAAAGCTAAAAGTAGAAAACGCAGCTTCATAGAGTGGGGTGCTATAGTAGCTGTTATTCTCTTTCTGTACGTTACAGGACTGCATACTCAGGTAATCGGCACCATGCAAAGGGGATTGCTTGCAACAGGTTTTATCAAGCCATCCATACCCGAACTTACCAAAGATTTCCCAGTAGCCAATCGCGATTTTTACTTCGCAGATATAAACGACAGGGTTACATCACTCAATGAGTTTGAAGGTGAGGTGGTTTTTATGAATATTTGGGCGACATGGTGCCCGCCCTGTATCGCTGAAATGCCTTCCATCGAAGCACTCTATAACAGCCTGAAAGATCAGGATAATGTAAAGTTTGTGCTTGTCTCCGTTGATGAAGATTTTGACAGGGCCAAAGAGTTTATGGCAAGACGGAACTTTGATTTGCCAATCTACCACTTTCGCACTAAAGTTCCGGGCACATATGAAAGCACGGTTATACCAACTACCTATGTCATCAGCAAAGATGGGCGCCTTGCTCTTGAAAAACGCGGCCTGGCAAAGTACGATACACCTGAATTTGAGAGCTTTATGATAGAGCTTGCAAATATCTGATTTATCGAACATACATTAGCTTTTTGGTCATCACCTCATTGCCGATGATGAGCCTGTAAATATAAACACCGCTTGAAAGGTTACTCATATCCGGCCTTTCATTATATCGGCCTGCAGATCTTCGGTTATTTACGAGTGAGCGTACGTGCCTGCCATCAATTGTAAACAGATCAAGCCTTACCTCAGAATCTTCTGAAATTACAAAAGGTATGGTTGGTGATACACCGGCTGCAGCCACAGCAGGATTAGGAAAACTTTGCTCTAATCGAACCACCTGATTTGATTGGAGTGCCTCCCCGCTGAGTGGAATAACGATGGGCGACGGTATGTTTCGGGCATTATGAAATATTGAAAGACTACCTTCGTGTTGTTCATCACTTTGCGGTACATATTGAATAGAAAACTGTGCAGATTGCCCCGGCTGAAGACCAAATACGGTTTCTCCCGCAATTGAAAAGTTTTCATTATCAAGTGATAGTCCGCCGGAAAGCATATCAGCAGAGGCATTATCGTTTTCAATTGTAATTGTTTGCTGTACGGCCCGCCCCTCATTTGAAACACCAAACTCGATTTGATTTACATCCAAAGCTATGAAAGCATCCGCAGCAAGAAAACTGAGACAACCTACCCCAAGCGGCCAGCCCATATCGCTAAGCATTCCGCAAAAAAGTGGCCCGGGAGAGTGAACGGCAAATGCACGGTCCACCCTTGGGCGCATAAGGGCATTTGGGGTATTGGTGAATGTTTCCTGATCTACATGAGAATAACTTGAACCCGGGGTGTAATTTTCCGGGGTGTAGAGTTTTGCACGATCAACCGGTATATCAGAAAGAGACATATTTGCATCATCACCATCAAAAAAGAGACCGCCGCGAAGGCCAATTACTGCCTCATATATAGCATTGGATGGATTTGGATAAATAGACGTATTCAAAATGCTGTTGAATTCAGCGTCATTGGCAAACCGATCATAAATTAAAGGTACCGGCGGTGAACCCTGGCCAAGAGATCCGATCTCCTCCGTAACCTCCTGGTCATCATCCGTGGGTACGGTGATACTCCCGATAAAACCGATGCCATGGCCAATCTCATGCAGCACTACGGTTACAAAATCCACCCTGCCCGCAGGTGTATTGGCATCCGTTCCAAAGTACCAATCGCTAAAATTACAATTTATATTTATGCGTACATCATGGTTAACCCCGTCAATTTCGTCCCGGATTACCCGATTCGCCATCGCACTAAGTTGTGAAATAGAGTACCAGGTATTGGGTACTCCAACCCCCGGAAGCTGAACAATTCGCGTGGGGCCGGCACTTCCAAGAGTTCGTTCTCCAAGTTCCGTCCAGTTTGCATCGATCCGAATCGGCACACTTGAAGATAGATGAACAGACCATACATCCATTGCAAATTCGAATGCCTCAAATGCCTCGTCAGGCCAGGCAGTATCCCCGCAGGCATTGCCTGTATCTACTCTGTAATCTACCTCAAACACAGAGGTTGCAGCAGCCTGAAAGTTTTTGGCTAACTCCCGGTCAGGTGCAATAAAAAAATTCGCTTCAACGTCTGTGGGATCAAGTGTGCAGACATTTTCCACATTTGGAACAGGCATCACCATCAGGTTATCCATGTTGATTTGTTGCGCAGACAACTTGTACACAGATGAGAATATCATCATCGCAACCAGAACAATTACAAATTTTGAATGATCGAATTTAAAATAATGCCGGCTCTGTAACATATCTTGAGAGAATAACTAAGTTGAAATAATTTTTGAGTACTATAAGAGTAATGATTGGTGATGTTTTAGTAGATACTGAAATCAAACGATACCTGCTATGAAAAAGTTTTCACCAGATAAAAGTTAAATGTACTGATAATATCATGAATTCAGCACTGCAGAGATCAACGCTACAGAAAATTGCAGGACTTATCTTTTGGGTTGGAATCTGCTATGTAACTGCATGGACCGGTGCCCAGGTATCTCCAGGTATAGCCCCTGCAGAATGGTACGAATCTATCAACAAACCGGATTGGAATCCGCCGGGGTGGCTCTTTGGCCCTGTCTGGACCCTTCTCTACACACTCATGGGTATTGCCGCATGGACCATCTGGAAAAAGTTCGGATTCGGTGAGGCTAAACCTGCACTCAGTATGTTTTTTGTACAGCTTTTCTTAAATGGTTTATGGTCGCAATTGTTCTTTGGTGCTCAGGAGATAGGGTGGGCATTTTTCGAAATTATCCTGCTCCTGGCTGCCATCATTGTCACCACGTATCTGTTCTACCAAAAATCGGTAGCAGCCGGGTGGCTGATGGTTCCCTACATTCTCTGGGTGAGTTTTGCCACGGTTTTAAATGGAACCATTTGGTGGATGAACTGATGGGATTCCTATGAAAATCTGTCAGCCAGACGATTAATAAGATAGCTGCTTTCGGTTAACGCCTGCGATGCAAAACTGCCAAAAAAGTCTGTTACAGCCTCAAACTCCCGGATGAATCCTTTCTTATCGTCCATTTCAACCATTTCCATCAGCTTTTTATGGTGGTTGAAAAATGTAAGGAGCAAATCCCGTCTCTCCTTATTCGCAAATACGATATCCGCATACAGTTCAGCATCCTGAGCAAAAATCCGTCCGGTCATCATTAGTTCTGCCCGATAAATTGGGCTGGAATAATCAAGCATTTCAGCCGGATTTAAATCATATTCTTTCATGAATGAACCGTGAAGCAGTGCCACAAAATGGCGCAATCCCTGTACAAGGTTCATCACATAATCGTGCTTTTCCGGATTGGCTTCAATCACACGCATACCCCATAAAATACACTGTTCTTTAAACCAGTTTGCCTTTGATGAATCCCGGCCTTCACAAATTACCATCAGCTGTTTGGAAAGATTTGGAACATCGGGCCCGTGCATGGGGTGCAGGCCTACAACCGGCCCCGGATGCGCATCGAGCATTGCCTGGAGCGGTTTG
The DNA here is from genome assembly GCA_007123985.1 of Balneolaceae bacterium. GTDB lineage: Bacteria > Bacteroidota > Rhodothermia > Balneolales > Balneolaceae > Rhodohalobacter. The sequence continues at coordinate 25,006 of SLGA01000064.1, forward strand.
GTTTTATTACTCGTAAAATCTGCCAAAATAGTTTCTGGTGTAAGTTTTGATGCAATCCGGTTAATCACATCCACCGTAATGTTTATAGGTACCGTAATGATAACCATATCGAGCTTTGGCGCCATCTCCTCGAGCTGGTACCAGTTCCCTTTATCAATACTATATGCTCTGTGCCCGCTATGCTCGGTGAACTTTCGGTAAAGCCGGCCCATACCTCCCTCTCCGCCAACATAAAGAATATGTTTGGTATCTTCGGTTGATGACGGAAACGTTTGTGCTGATTGTGCTGCACGTGAAGCTGCCATCACCATCCGAAGAAAATCCTCGGCCCAGTCGGGATCCAAACCACGATTTTGGGCTTCTTCACGGAATGATTCTGTTTTTTCAGTTTCCCGTTTTGCCACAAAGACAGGTAGCTGCTTTTCAACTTTTCTCTTGAGCACATCCTGCACCACCTCTTTTCGTTGTTGAAGCAGATCGAGAATTTCTTTGTCAATTCGGTCTATTTCTGAGCGTTGATCTTTTAAAATATTTTGGTCAGACATCAGGTTTTCTAATAACAGTGTGAGCCCTTCTTGAGAGGGAATTTCATTAAGCTAAATTTAAAACTATAAAATGGATATTGGTAGCAATCAGGTATCGGGCAGATAAGATTCTCAAAAACGCATTTCCACACGCGCCATATATCCAAAACGCTCCCGAATACCCAGGGGATGTGTTTGATAATTGGTATTTAACAGATTTTTTAATACAAGTTCGCCCCTCAAACGCTGCCCCCAAAACCATTTACCCATTTTCAGGTCTATATTGAAATGTTTTGGTGTGGTATCAGAGAATTCGAAAAAACGAAAAGGGTATTGCACATGAAACGTACGGTTCAGTTCACCATCCAGGTTCGAAAACTCGTTCCATGTAGTTTCTGATCTGTACTGAAGATTCAAAACAAGGTTTACATCAGAATATGGTGTGTAATCGATGGAATATTGTACCATAAAATCAGGAATCATTTTCCAGTACGTTTCATACTCCTGATCGCCCCCAAGAGTTCTCTGCAATGTTATTGCCGCCCGATGCACCATATTCCGCAGTGGAATAAATTGCACATCAGCGCCTGCTATAAGCCTTTGCCCAGAGATTTCAGGCAAAAGTGAAAAATTGCCCGGCATTGTACTGAACTCCAGATCATAAAGTGCTGCCTGAAACGGGATATTCATCGAAATATGGTGCATCCATTCTGCACTCAAACCCAGACTGAACATGTCACCCATGGTAAATTGGTGGTGATTACTGAATGAAACCTTTCTCGTATTTTTTATCTGCCCGGGAAGTTCAAACGGAATATCAAGATGATCAAATATGTAATATCCGCTGTTCACCTGATGCTCAAGAGGGTGAGCAACTTCCGGAAGAAGTTCACTATACGATCCAGCCAGATTCATATTCCAGAATGACGATGGATCGATTGAAAAACTGCCGCCGGCCATATGTGCTGTATTATCACCGGATACCTGCACCTGTGCAGTTGCCGAAATCAAAAATTGAGGAACAATTTGCAACTCCTGATTCACAAATATTGTGGTTATGATACGTTCATATTCAGATAATCCCGGTGCAGTAATATCAGTTAATTCATACTCGGTACCGATATCTGCCTGAAATCTATCCCCCAAATAAAAAAGAGAACCGCGTATACTATTCATCTCTTTCTTCCAGTCAAAATTGTAATCAAAGCGGTTTAATCGATAGTTCAGACCCTGTTCTCTGTACTGAAACAAACCTCTTATGCCAACATTTGGTGTGAAATGGATTGTTGAAAGCGCTGAGTACTGATTCACTTCAAATTCTGCCGGAATCTCCCTTGCAAAAGGCTGAAAAAAGAGAAAATCCTCACTTTCTGACTGGTAAGCCTGCACTTTCACAGAGATCCATGAGGCTGTAAAACCTGTTTCTGCAAGTCTAAGCAATGATCGGGTATCAACCCCGAGCCAGTCGGAAGGATCGGTGGGCGATCGCCTTGAGTTGATCATCCGGAGTTGTACAAATTCATCCACATGTTTGTACTCCTGAAATTTCAGAAACCCTTTTGCATACCAGTTTCCCAATTTGAAGGAAACACCCCCATTTATCCACGGGCCAAACCGTTCTACATTAGGCGAAACCCTGTCCGGATCAAACACCCAGGGGCCGGGCTCGCCGCTGTTATGCCCATATTGGCCGGAGCCAAAAACTGAAAGTCCATCTTTAACAGACTCAGACTGTATATTCATCAATCCGGCGTGGTAGTTTATTCCGTGAAGTACACCATGACCATTCTTCAGTTCTATTTGGCTAGTTAAAAAGTAAGGCAATGGAAAATGTTGAGAATAGGCCACACCAAAAAATGAGGGATCAAACGGGATGCCATCCAGCAGAAACATCGCCTGTGGCCCATAGAATCCATAATCTCCCGAGTTTGTAAGCATAGACATCCGATCGAGTGATGCATAATTCCAACCCTTTTGCCAAACATAATCACTTACTCCTGAAATTTTTGGCGTAACCGTGGAATCGTTTTCAGAGAAATAAATATCATTGGCCGCCATTAATATTGATGGTTTTATCAAGAGGAAAAGCAGAATTGGGATCAAATGCTTTTTCATTCCATCACCGTTCTGAACCATCGTGACGACGGAAATTTAAATGTAAGCCCTGCTGTACCGTAAAATGCGGCAAACGGAATGCTGAATACGGTTCGGTTGTAGGCTGTGCCAATATACAACTCAATATTTCGGCTGATTTCGTACTGCAGGCGCATTTGCAATTCGTAGGAAAACTCACTCTCTTCCCTACTGAATCGGTAGTCGCCGCCATAGAATATATCTTCATCGTGCAGCATAAACTGTTTGCCAAACCGAACACCGGAAACAAGTGCAACCTCATCAGAGGCAGCATAGCTAAAATTCCAGCCAAAGAATATGTAATGTGAGTGAAAGCCGGAGTTTTCGAAATCGATCTCGTTAAAACGCAAATATCTGTATCCGGCCTCAAGATTCCCGAAGTGATATGGTGTGGAAAGCTCGAATCCGAGACCCTCTGTAGGCTCCCAGCTTCGAAGCAGCGTATTGCCGCTCATTAACTTATTCGCCGTTAATGTAAGGCGAACTTCAGAAAATGCCTCCTGACTATATAGGTTTTGATTGGCAGCTATCAGTACAATCAGGCTGACTATTGCTGTTCGTATCATCTGTTAACTTCTAAATTTTCGGTTGAAAGGTATCGTGTTTTACTGTTTCAGACAGATTTTTTTCTGACGATACCCTGCATGTAACCGGTTTTTTTTCTGCTCAACCAAAAAATTTCGGGGTATTATGAGCTATCTATCCGTTTTTTTTCGTGTTGAATAGTACACACCTGATTAACGATACATACGTAATCAAGAAGGGGAAAGCTCATTGGCTCTTTTTGGCCGATGAGCTTTTTTTTATTGACCGAAAAACTCTGCAAGTGCCCTTCTGTACTCAACCGATTTTGGCAAATCATTATGTGAACCGCCGGTAATTCTCACCAGTGTTTTTTCTGAAGATGGTGAACTTTCGTAAAGACTTTCTGCCATTTGAAATGGTGTGATTTCATCATTTGAACCTCCCATAATAAGAAGCGGTTTTTCTATTCGCTCTACTCGCTCTGTATTATTCTGAGTTCGAATTTCATCATCAATATCAAAACGAATAAAAATTCGTGCAATCCAGGGCACCATTTTACGGGTCCAGTTATGTACATCCGTAATTGGGCTCTCCAGAATGTAGCCTGCTGTATCGTATTCATCAGCTACAAATGCAGATAAAAAAGATCCAATAGAGTGACCGTGCACATAAATCGGGTGGTCATCATCCTGAAGATTTTTCACAAAATTGTAGGCAGCAACTGCATCCTCACGAATTCCGGCAACTGTTGGATCACCGGTGCTTTGCCCATATCCGCGATAATCGAACAGAAGCAGATTTACGGGTACCGTGGCGTACGCTTCAATCAGCGGTCTCGATTTTACCATCAAAAACCCATTCCCACCAAAATAGACAACGGTTGCAACAGCATCTTCTCGCTGAAAGAACCAAGCATCTAATGTTTCTCCATCCTCTGTATCAATGGATATATCGTGCAGTTCAATACCGCTTTGGCTGAACAGATCTGGAAAAATGGTGCGATGAGCATCGAATGCATCACTTTCTGTTATTTGGACAGTGGTGCAGCTAGCAAGTATCCATGATACAGTAAGAAGGAAAATAAATTTAAATTTTTTCATAAAGCAGGTGTTATAGTTTAGATCGTTTCGAAATATTAGATACCAAATTTTTCGGATATGATTTGTAAACATTTTTCCCGGTATTTTGTTCTCCTGATTATCAAAGAACATTCCCTGGTGCCATAATTCTCACTCCTGCACCTATAAGCGTTGCCGTTACCGGGCGAACCGGTATTCCGGTATCTCCAAAATGTTCAATATGTATTCCAAAACGCAGATCGCCTGCTGCTGTTTTCCGGCCTATCTCTGCTCGCAACATAACATTAAGTAGGCTGTCATCATGGAGAAATGTATTCATTGCATACCCATTCAGGTGGAAATTCATCCGCTTTCTATTTGTGGACCAATCTGCGTTGATCGTCACGGAGCTAACTAAATTCTCCCAGTTTGGGCCGACATTCAAAAATTCCGCTGGTGTTCGCTTTTCCCAGGTAATCGTGTAGTGATCATATCGCAGTGCAAGTGTTGCCCGGTTGCTCTTCCCGGTATGAAAAGGAAAAATGATGGCCGCCATAGCGCTCCCAAAAACAGACGTGCGTTCTTCGCCAATCCTCAGATTATCAATATCGTGTTTACAGCGATGGTAATAACCCAACTGGATGAAAAAGCTGCTTCGCCTTCGGGTTATCAACAGACCTTCTTCCCAAAAAATGGCACGAGGACTGAAGTTTACATCATTGTCATCGTTTGCAATAAATTCAATCTGAGATGTTATAGCTACACTCCATTTATTCCCATGCCGGTAAATCTCTGCAAAAGCTGCAAGCTGCTGGTACCAGTGATGGTCTTCATCACCCGAAAGAACGTAGTTTCCGAAAGAACCCCAACCCCCCACTTGTGTAAACCATTTCCTTTCGTGGTCTTCGGGCTGATATGCCATACTTTCCAATGGATTCAATATCCAGCCGCGTTCAATTAGCCGCTGGGCTTCGGCATGATGTACAGATATGCTCACACAAATAACGATGAAAAGATAGGTTGCTTTCATAGAAGAAGATCTTCTCTTTAATCACTGGAATCTCTCTGTAAATAAATAATTTAGAAGAAAAAAAGGAAGTTATGATTTGATGAACTATCGTAAATGTCTTTTCGGGAGCGATAAACAAATACAATTTTCAGTGTTATTACCATTCAAGAGCTCATCAAGTGACCATCGTATTCCTTAGGGCTGTTCAATCCGTTGTTTATGGCTTTGTGTTTACCAATGCAGTATCATTCGGTAACTACACTGTATAAAATGTAAACGTAGAACATAAATTAATCCCATCATAAATAAAAAAGGACAGCCCTGCTTATGAGAACTGTCCTTTTTAAAAAGTGGGCAATGAGTCCCGATGCAGTTCAATCGGGAGAACTCCCCGACCCCCTCGGTGTAAACGAGGTGCTCTAAACCAACTGAGC
>SLGA01000225.1 GCA_007123985.1 Balneolaceae bacterium
AACATCTTTCACCTCGGTCTGTTTTGTACTTTTTTCATTGTGCACAGATATAAGCAGGAAAGGCAAGCGGTTCTTTATGCATTGACGGGTTGTGCAAGCCCCGTTCGCCAAAGGGCGGGTTCCATGCAATGGAAAAACATTATGCAAACCTTGTGACGTGCACAGCGTGCATTCTATATTATACCGCGGGTTTCCTTGCTCAATTTTCGAATAAGGTTTGACAGTGCGTTTAGAGGGTGCTACATGTTACGGGATTATGGGACAGCAATTAAGAGCAAGATTAAAACGTAAGCGGCGTGAGCGTCGGGTGAAACGTAAAAAGGAACAGGCAAAGGCCGCTTCCAAGTAGCGTTAGCCGGTTAGCAATTGCCTTTTCTAATGTATGGCGCGATGGCCGAGTGGTTAGGCAGAGGTCTGCAAAACCTCGTACACCGGTTCGATTCCGGTTCGCGCCTCCATGTTATTGAATACAATCCACCACAGGAAAAGGCTTGTTTTCAGTAAGTGGTGGCAATAGAATGACATCCTTTTTATAGTTAGGGGTTATTGAAGATCATGAAAAAAGAGATACATCCAAAGTTTGGCGTAACGACCATTTCCTGTGCCTGCGGCAATGTGATGGAAGTTGGTTCGACAGGCAAAGACATGCACATCAACGTGTGTTCGGCTTGTCATCCTTTCTACACCGGAAAATCCTCTATGGTAGACACAGAGGGTCGTGTAGAGATGTTCAACCGTCGCTACCGCCAAAAAGCGAAAGCGTAGTTTTGCTTTCAGCAAGAAGGGGCGTACGAGATCGCTTCGATTTCGTGGCCCTTTTTTTGTGCCTTTTCAGCATGGCAGTAATGAGGGGGTGGTATGCTCGACGAGAAGATGGTTGATCAAATCCTAGTTCGGTTGCCGGAGCTTGAATCCCAGCTTTCGCAGCCGGAAACGGCTGCAGACAGCAAGCTGTATCGTAAGCTTTTGAAGGAACATGCTTATCTTAAGAAAACAGCGGATAAAGCGTCTGTATATCGGGATATCATGCGTCGCATCGCAGAGAACCGTGAGCTCATCCATGATGATGATCCAGAAATGGCAGAGATGGCGGCGACGGAGTTAGCAGAATTGGAAGATGCGCTGCCTGCTGCGGAGCAAGAGCTACGGTTGAGTTTGCTCCCGCCTGATCCGGATGATGATCGTAATGCGATTGTGGAGATTCGGGCAGGTACAGGTGGCGATGAGGCCGCGCTCTTTGCGGGCGACCTGTATCGTATGTATTGCCGGTATGCGGAGTCGCGAGGCTGGCGTACGGGCATTATCGATGCGAGTACGAGTGAAGTGGGGGGCTACAAGGAGATTATATTTACAGTTGAGGGGGATCAGGTGTATGGCTGGTTGCGTTATGAAAGTGGCACGCACCGCGTGCAGCGGGTGCCGGCTACTGAAGCGCAAGGGCGCATCCATACGTCGGCTGCAACTGTGGCTGTTTTTCCCGAAGCGCAGGAAGAAGATGAGCTGGAGCTGCCTCCTGATGAGATTCGTATTGATATATTTCGGTCGTCCGGTCCAGGTGGTCAGAGTGTAAATACCACGGATTCAGCCGTTCGCATCACGCATCTACCTACGGGCGTAACGGTTCAATGCCAGGATGAAAAGTCGCAGCACCGGAACCGCGAGAAAGCGATGGGGGTCTTGAAGGCGCGTATCTTGGATTTGAAGCGTCAGGAAGAAGCTGATCGGCAGGGTGCGGAGCGCCGCTCGCTGATTGGTACCGGTGACCGTAGTGGTCGCATTCGTACGTATAATTTTCCACAGAGTCGACTTACAGACCATCGCATCGGATTATCGCTCTACAGTTTGGATCGCATCATGGAAGGCGAATTGGCGGATGTGATCGAGCCGCTGCGTGCGCATGCCATGGAGGAAAAAATGCAGGCAACCCTGCAAGAGGCTGCGGGCTAGCCCTGCATATCTCACAAGCCATCTACTGCGAGCGTGAATAGCACGTCATATCGGGCACGCGACTTGCGTGGCGATCTCCGTGTGTTTCTACACACTGTCGTCCGCCACACTGCGCCGCGCACCCGCTCTGTCGCACTCTTCGCGCTCTCGCTACGAAGTTTGTGAGATAAGCGGGCTAGATGCCCTCGCCGCCGGTAAAGTGGAGGCCACATTCCTTATGTTCTTGTGGGGCTTCCCACCACCAGCGTCCGGCGCGTTCGTCTTCGCCTTCCTGGCAAGGTCTGGTGCAGCATTCGCAGCCGATCGACAGGTATCCTTTGTCGTAAAGCCGGTTGTAGGGGACGTTGTTTTGCTTTACATACTCCCAAAGCTCGGGTTTCGACCAGTGTACCAATGGATTGACTTTCAGGCGTCCGGGTTGGGAAGGGTCGTCTTCTACGATGTTGATTTCCCGGCGCGTTTCGCTTTGGTCCATGCGTCGCCCGGTGATCCAGGCCTCGGCTCCTTCCAGTGCGCGGGCTAATGGCTCTACTTTGCGGATTCCGCAGCATTCCTTGCGGTTTGCCACGCTTTCCCGGAATGAGTACATGCCTTTTTCGCGGATCAGCTTTTCAACGGCTTCATGGCGTGGAAATACCCATTCGACGGTAATGCCGTAACGGAGGCGCACTTGTTCGGCACATTGATAGGTTTCCTCAGGGAGGCGTCCTGTATCCAACGAAATGACGCGTATATTTTTGTTGAGCTGATGTACCATATCCAGCAGGACAAGGCCACCCAGCTGGAAACTGGTAGCCATTACAACGCGATCCTCGAACTGATCGATGGTGGCGGCCAGCATTGCAGCGGCATCATGCGGGTCTAGTGTTTGTATTTTTTGTAGGAATGCTTTCATGTTATTTTTCGTCAGGAACAGGTTGGTGGGTCAGTAGCGTGGCCTTTTGCAAGCTG
>SLGA01000080.1 GCA_007123985.1 Balneolaceae bacterium
TCAGCAGTTACTTTTTCGATCGCTTCGTCAAATGTCCCTTGATATTTGGCTGAAATGTAGTAATTCATATTTCCGTCATTTAATTGGTTATACCCGTTAAAATTAAGAATTGAATACAGATTGAGAATCTGTTGCGGGTACTTCACACATCGTAAATGTGCTCATTCTATTCAAAAAATGCGGAACACTTTTACTTTAAAATATTACACATATCACTGATTCGGCCTGATTCAGTTTATTCTAATAATATTTCTCACCCTACAGATCCGGTCGGCACAGGCCGTGCTCCGGACGAGTGACGAGGATTGTTCAATCCCCCATCTTCAACAACCGCGCGTTAATCGCCTCCATCACTCTACTGGACGACATCAGTACTGCGCCAACGGCGAGACCTAAGAGGACTTCCGGCAAGAAAACAAATATAGTAGAATGATTAATAGAAAATTAATTTGTTTTTATCATCTCGAGGGGCGTATCTTAAAACAGTAAGCTAATTAATAAACCAGAAATTTGAAAATAACTCATTTTGCAAATATCAGCTCCGGGGTGGTAGTGACCTCTGATAACCGGAAACATGGAACCATGGGGTCTGTCATAATTCAGGCTGGTGACGTGAAAGGTGACGGGAGAATTTCTGAGCCGGAATTCTCTTTGACAGGGCATACAAATCTGGAAGGGCAGGCATTGACAACCCAGGATGTTCTGTTAATTAGCCGGGGCCAGCAAAACAGGGCGGTCCCCATAAGGGATGAGCATACAGGTATGGTAGCCTCCAATTCCTTTCTGGTGATTCGTGTGCTCGGAAATCAGGACGTGATGCCTGAATACCTTGCATGGTTTTTGAACTCGGACAAAGGGCAGAAACGGTTGTCTGAAGTCCGGCGCGGCTCCAATATCATGTACATCAGCAAAAAAGGCCTTTCGGGAATTGAAGTGGATATTCCGGATATGGATACTCAGAGGCTGATTGTTGAAATGGAGCGGTTGAAAAGCAGAGAGCAGGATATTCTGAAGCAGATTGCCGGTAAAAGAAAGAAATTCATTGAGCAGGTGATGTTCAATTACGTGCAAAGAAAGGCTTTAAAATAACTGAAATCAAAAAGGTGACGATGATGAGTAAAAATTATGAAGTGGCCCCCGACGGAAAAGGCGGATGGACTGTTAAGAAATGGGGAGCAGAACGTTCCTCAGACAAATTCAGTAAACAGGAAGATGCCATCAATCGTGGCAGAGAACTTGCAAAAAAATCTAAAGGAGAACTCTCGGTTAAAAACCGCTCCGGACAGATTCGGGACAAATGGAGTTATGGTAATGATCCCAGAAATATTAAAGGATAACTCAAAATTTATATGACAAACTATAAACCATCCCAGGAAGAAATTAATCGAACATTGTGGAATGCCTGCGACACATTCCGCGGAGTGATCGACCCTTCTCAATACAAAGAGTACATTCTTGTATTTCTCTTTTTAAAATATCTGAGTGACGTTTGGAAGGATAAATATGAAGCATACAAAAAAGAGTATGGAGATGACGAAGAGCTGATCAGGCGCCGGATGAAGCGCGAGCGGTTTGTACTGCCAGAAAACTGCACGTTTGACTACCTGGTGGAACAACAGAATGCAGATGATATTGGCGACCGCATCAACAAAGTTCTGGAAAAAATCGAAGAGGCCAATTTCGAGAAGCTGGAGGGAGTTTTCCGGAATGTGGATTTCAACTCCGAATCGAACCTGGGCAAAACGAAAGACCGCAACCGCAGGCTCAAAAACCTGATCAACGATTTCAACAAGAATGAGCTGAATTTTCGACCGTCGGTCATTGGTACGGAAGATATTATCGGGAACGGCTATATGTATCTGATTGAGCGATTCGCTTCTGATGCCGGAAAGAAGGGTGGTGAATTTTATACACCAAATGAAGTCTCTCATTTATTGGCGAAACTCTTAAAACCGCAGCCGGGCGACCGAATTTGTGACCCCGCCATCGGCTCGGGTTCCCTGGCCATTACGGTTGCTGAAGAGGTGGGTGACAAAAATTTTAAAATTTATGGACAGGAGAGCAATGGCAGCACCTGGGCGCTGGCCAAAATGAACATGTTCCTGCACGGTATGGATGCGGCCGATATCCGCTGGTGTGATACACTGAACAATCCTGACCTGGTGGAAAACGATGAGCTGATGACGTTCGACATTGTCGTAGCCAATCCCCCGTTCAGCCTGGATAAATGGGGGAAAGAGGATGCCGACAGTGACAAATATAACCGGTACCATCGCGGCATTCCGCCAAAAAGCCGGGCCGATTACGCCTTTATCCAGCATATGATTGAAACAGCAAAAGATGATAAGGGAAAGGTTGGAGTAATTGTTCCGCACGGTGTGCTGTTCCGAAGTGGGGCTGAGGGGCGCATTCGGGAAGCACTCATCAAAGAGAACCTGCTGGAGGCGGTGATTGGGCTGCCGGAAAACCTTTTCTTTGGAACCGGAATCCCTGCCGCAATTCTGATCTTCAACAAGGCGAAAGAACGGGAGGAAGTACTCTTTATCGATGCCAGTAAAGGATTTGAAAAAGGTACGCGCCAGAACAAACTGCGGAATAAAGATATTGAGAAGATCATTTCCACTTTTGAGCAATTTGAGACTGTGGATAAATACGCTTACGTAGCTATGCCAGATGAACTGGAAGAGAACGACTATAACCTGAACATTCCCCGGTATGTGGATACGTTTGAGCCTGAAGCTGAGGTGGATATCGAAGAAGTACAAGAGGAAATCGAAGAGCTGGAAGGAGAACTGATCGAAGTAAGAAAAGAGATGAGTGAGTATTTGAAAGAGTTGGGGGTGTTGTAATGAGTGTTCACTCGTATTCAACTATCAA
>SLGA01000023.1 GCA_007123985.1 Balneolaceae bacterium
ATGGAAAAGACCGTAGTAAACACACAAAAGAAAGTGGATCTTAAATCCCTCACAAAAACCGAACTATCTGATTATCTGAAAGAGATGGGTCTTGCATCGTACAGGGCAGATCAGGTGTTTCAGTGGCTCTATCAAAAGGGGGTGTCATCGTTTGATGAGATGACCAATTTGTCGAAAGATTTACGAAGTGAGCTTTCAGAGAAGGGAGAGATCAGGCGGGCCAAAGAGTTTCAGCGGCAGGAGTCGAAAGATGGTACCATCAAATTCCTTTTCCAGCTTGATGATCCGGCCGCATACAAAGTAGAAGCCGTTCTGATCCCTGATTTTTATGACGATGGTGAAGCGAACAGGCTTACAGTCTGCGTATCCTCTCAGGTGGGCTGTATGTTTGGATGCTCGTTCTGTGCAACCGGAAAAATGGGCTATTTCCGAAATCTCACGCACGGCGAAATTGTGGATCAGGTTCAAGCCATCAATGAATTGGCTGAAAATAGGTTTGGAAAAAAAATCACCAATATTGTGTATATGGGGATGGGAGAGCCGTTGCACAACTATAAAGCTGTGACAGAATCGGTAAGAATTATATCTGATCCGCTTGGAATTGAACTTTCACCGCGCAGGATTACCATTTCAACTGTGGGACTTACAAAACAGATCAAGCAGCTGGCTGATGAAAACCTTGGCAGCAATTTAGCGATTTCACTGCACGCTGCCGATGATGAGAAGCGGAATAAAATCATGCCGATCAATGAGTCACTGAATCTCGAGAAACTGGAAGAGGCTGTGCGATATTATTTCGATAAAAACGAAAAGCCGCTTACCTACGAATATCTCTTGTTTGATGAGTTTAACGATAGCGCTGCCGATGCCAAAAAGCTTGTTGAAATTGCACGATGGGTTCCCTCGAAAGTGAATATCATTATGTATAACAATGTGGCTGGTGTAGCTCTGCAACGGGCAAGGGAAGATCGGCTTAATGCTTTTATGCGTATACTGGCAAAAAATCATGTTACGGCAACCGTTCGCCGAAGCCGGGGTGATGATATTGATGCAGGCTGCGGGCAGCTTGCCATTCGCGAAGGGCAGGAGAAAGGAAAATCTCTGGTGAAGGCTTAGCCAGATCAATTACAGAAAAATTTCTGCCTCCTTTGGCAGTGAAGTTGCTGAGCCTGCATGTTCAATCAAAGTACCATATTCAAACCGGGTTTTGGTTTGTGAACGCAGTGCAGTAAATTCAGCGGATTTTACCTCATTTGCCATGCCGATAAGCTTTCTTAGTTCGTAGTCGTATAAATTTATTTGATTATTTTCCCAGAGAAATGAAGCAAAGCTTTGATTGGTCATCTCTTTTAGGGCAGGGGGGCTTTCGCTGAATGCTCTTTCAGGCTGCTCGAGATTAAAATAGCTGCAAAGCTTGGATATCACCATTTCACTTGCTCTCTGTTTTGCTTCCCTGGAGTACCCTGCAATATGCGGTGTGGCAATGAATGCATGTTTGGCTACCTCATCTGAAAAAGCGGGCTCATCTTCCCACACATCCAGAATATACTCACCAAGTAAACCACTTTTTTTTGCATTAAGCAGTGCCCTCTCATCAACAACGCCTCCTCTCGAGCTGTTCAGAATAAGTTTAAAGCCGTTGTTTAGCCAATCTTCATTGCATAAATGAAAAGTTGGGTGCTCGCCATCCAAAGTGAGAGGTGTGTGAAAGGTGACAATATCGCAGCCAAAGAGCTGTTCTTTCGTTGCAGAACGGAAGGATGGTTCCCTGCGGGCTTTAGGTGGATCATACAGAACAGTTCGTATCCCCAATTTTTGCATGTAGCGGTTCACAGCACTACCGGTGTTACCACATCCCACAATTCCAAGTTGAAAATTTTTAAGTGACTCATGTTTTGAATCGGCCCACTTAAATAAGCAGGCAAGTATGTATTCACCAACAGCATTTGCATTGCATCCTTCTGATCGAGCAAATTCAATTCCCAGCTTCTGCAGATGAGCAGTATCAACGTGATCAAACCCCGCTGTAGCGGTACCGATAAATTTGAGATTTCCAGGATCAGGTAAAGTCTCCCCGTTTATTTTTGTAACGGTTCTGATTAGCAGAGCATCGCAGTGCGGCGCTTCATCAGGAAAACCATCAGAAGGGTTGAACAGAGAACACTCGCAATCGTTGGGAAGCAGTTCTCGAATATTGTATAAAAATTGATCGGCCAGAACTTTCATGCCCCAATGATAGCAATTTGCTTTCTATGTTTTAAATGGCAATAGTTGCTACATTTAATTATGCTTAGCGATGGCAGGAAAGTAACGAGAATTAACATTATCAGTTCATGTCCAATAAAGAGTTTAATACGGTTTCACTTATCAGGAAAAAAAGGGAAGGTGAAACATTAACCAAACAGGAAATCCAATACCTTATACGAGCTTATACTGAAGATCGCATACCGGATTATCAGATGAGTGCTTTTTTAATGGCGTCGTTTCTCAATGGACTTAACACTACAGAAGCAGCGGCTCTTACACACTCCATGCTCCACAGTGGTATAGTAGTTGATCTGAACCATGTAAAAGGCACAAAAGTGGATAAACACTCCACCGGCGGAGTAGGTGATAAACTATCGCTGATATTGGCACCAATTGTAGCAGCATGTGGCGTGCCCGTTCCGATGATTTCAGGTCGAGGTCTTGGCCATACCGGCGGCACACTCGATAAACTGGAATCCATTCCCGGATTTACGGTTGATGTGAATCTTGACAGGTATAAAGAAATTCTTGAAAAACAGAATCTGGTACTGGTTGGCCAGACCGAAGAAATTGCCCCTGCCGATAAGCGTCTCTATGCTCTTCGCGATGTTACAGCCACGGTTGAATCAATCCCGCTGATTGCCGGCAGTATTATGAGTAAAAAGCTTGCTGAAGGGATTGATGCTCTTGTGTTGGATGTGAAATTCGGATCAGGTGCATTTATGAAAAAACATGAAGATGCTGTAAAACTGGCTGAAACTCTGGTGGGTATCGGTGAGGAGTTTGGAAAAGAAACCATAGCTTTTCTCACCAATATGGAGCAGCCGTTAGGGTATGCGGTTGGAAACTGGCTTGAAGTGAAAGAGAGCATCGATTGCCTGAACGGAGGAGGCCCCGATGATGTGATGGAAATTACTCACCTGCTGGCGGGTACCATGATTTATCTGGGTAAAAAAGCCGGTTCGATTGAGGAAGGAATTGAAAAAAGCAAAGCAGCAATCGCAAATGGGTCTGCCTTTCAGAAATGGATTGATATTGTAGAGGAGCAGGGTGGCGATACATCCGTTATTAAAAACCCCGAAAGCTATCCGGGAGCCGGTTACACGGCAGAGGTTGCAGCAACCGGAGATGGATATATCACGAAAATGGATGCATTTGCAATGGGTATGGTTTCTGTAGAGTTGGGTGCGGGGCGCAGGGCGAAAGAGGATAGTGTGGATCCGGCCGCAGGATTTATTCTGCACAAAAAAATAGGGGATAAGGTGAAAGAAGGTGAAACATTTGCCACACTCTACACGAACAAGCAAGAAATGCTCAAAACAGCAAAAAAAGGGCTTCAGCTGGCAATTACCATAGAAAACAGGCCTCCCGATAACTTACGGCAAATTACACACATGGTGGATAAAAATGGTCTTCATAATTATGGTGCTTAAAGATTGCGAAAGCCGTGAAAACATGTAAATTACACCCTATGTATTCTGCACAAGGGTTATTAACCGAATAAACTCAAAAAACTATGTTTAAACGTTTTATCAGAGCCATAAAATCGATGTTTGGCGGGATGGTAAGTTCCATGGAAGACCCAAAACTGATCCTGGAACAGAATATTCGCGAGCTGAACGATCAGATTCCACAAATGAACGAAAATATTGCAACGGTAAAAGCAAATGCTGTAATGCTTCGCAAAGAGGTAGAGCGGTATGAAAAGTCCATTGCCGAAATAACTGCGAAAATAAAATCAGCCATCAATGCAGATCGTGATGATCTTGCAGAAGGGTACGCCTTGCAGCTGGAAAAAGCACGAGAGAACCTTGTGCAGTCGAAGCAGCAGATGAAATATGCCGATGAAGCGTACGAAAAGGCGATAAAAGTGAAGCAGGCATTTATGCGGGAGAAAGACCGTAAAATTAAAGAGGCGAGGGAAGCACTTCGTGCAAGTGAACGCGCTGAGTGGCAATCCCGGGTAGCCGATGCTCTCGAATCGTTCGAAATGGGTGGGCTTGATCAAACACACAGTGAAATGGTGAATCGTTTGAACGAGCAAACTGCACGTAATGAAGCCCGAATGGAGATTGCCCTTGAAAGTGTGGACACCCAAACCATGGAGATCGAAGCAAATGCTGAAAAATTGCGTGCTCAGGAGCTTGTGAACCGGTTTAAACAAGAGATGGGTAAAGCTGAAGAGCCTTCACCCAAAAGCAAGAAAATTGAAATTGATGAAAGCGAGGAGCCTTCAAAAGAGTCTCAAAAAACAATTGGTAAAGACAGGACTAAAGCATAAACCTGAACGTAGCATCCGGCTGAATTGATTTCTAAACGGAAATGAACATGAGCAGCAACAGTGAACAGGAGCGGGAACGCCTCAAAGAGGAGTATAAAGATCACTATCGAAAAATACGTGATGCCAAGGAGAAACTGCAGCGTTCAAAGTACGTTCAGAATGTAAATGAATCACTCCAGAAAATGAATGCTGATGAACTTCTCTCTTCAGTAGATGAATTTCTGGGAAAGGTTCGGCACAAAATGGCTCACATAGAAGCACGGCTGGATGTGGCAATGGACCATTTTATGGAGAACGATACCAATGAAGCAGAGCTGGATGAAGAGATGCGAAAAGAGAGTGCAAAAAGCACACTTAAACAGATAAAAATGGAGATGGGCCTGCTCTACAGAGAAATTGAACAACAGGCCGACGAATTGCACGCTGAAAAAACCGTGGGCCGGAAATCAGTCGGGAGCGACAGCGAATCCACTGATGACGAGAAAACAGAATAGATGGATACGGAAGAGAAAAATATCAACTTTACAAAAGAAGCATTTTTACATCCGGTAAACCTTGTATGCTTGCTGGTTGCTATGGTAACGGCACTTGTATTGGATAATGTAGGCCTGGCCCCAAACGCGCTTCTCACCTTTACGTTTGGTATGGAGCTGATTTATCTTGGAGTTGTACCGCGGTTGCCATCCTATCAGAAAAGCATCCGGCTAAAGAAAGAGAAAGAAGAGCAAAAACAGACATCAAACGAAAAACAGATTTTTTATCGCCTCGACCCCAAATCGCAAAAACGGTTTTTGGTGCTAAAGCACATCACCAAAGAGGTGAAAAAGAATTTTGATACACTTCCTTACTCCTCAAAGGGAATGCTTGGCCATATTCAGAACAAAATGGATGATCTGCTTTCCACCTACATCACTTTGCTGGAAATGCATCGCAGATACGAAATCTATATGAACTCTGAGGTGGAGGATGAGATCAGACGCGATGTGAAGCTACAGGAATCGAAACTGGATGAAACCGATTCCGAACAGCTGCTTGCCACCGGCCGCAGAAGGCTTAAAATTCTGAACAAGCGCCTCAAAAAATTTGATGTGGCAAAAGAGAAGTATCTTATCACAGAAACTCATTTGGATACCATTGAAGATGCCATTCGCTATATTTACGAACAGTCGATGACTATGCCAAATGCGGATGATGTTGGCCATCAGCTGGATCATCTGTTAAGTGAAATGGAAGAGACAACAACCGTTATTGAAGAGCTTGATTACGATTTCTTCCCGTCAATGGCCGAGATGGATAAAGAACTAAAATTAGCACAGCTAAAAAAAGAAGCTGAAGAGCTACAAAGTGAAACAGAAAAGAAAGTTAGAAAATCGGTATGAGCCAACGTACTTTTGAAACCATTCTGTTAGAGACCGACGAAACGGGAATTGCTACACTAAAGATAAATCGCCCTGATAAGCTGAATGCACTAAATTCCCGGGTTCTCAGCGAGCTGGAAACAGCAATGAAAGAGGTAAACAGTGATGAGGCAATTCGAGTGCTACTCATTACAGGTGCGGGCGAAAAGGCATTCGTGGCCGGTGCCGATATAAAAGAATTAAACACATTGAATAAAGAGACCGGTGAAATGCTGGCATCACGCGGACAGAAAATTTTTGATGCGGTTGAAAACAGCAAAAAACCGATAATCGCAATTGTAAACGGTTATGCTTTGGGTGGTGGTGCCGAGCTTGCAATGGCTTGCCATATTCGTGTTGCTACAGAAAATGCATTGATAGGTTTACCGGAAGTTTCACTTGGACTGATTCCCGGTTATGGTGGTACTCAACGGTTACCTGCACTGGTTGGTAAATCCAAAGCAATGGAAATGATTCTTACGGGCAAACCAATCAAGGCCGATGCTGCGCTGCAATCTGGGTTGGTAAGCGCAGTACTATCAATTGAGGAGGCTCTTGAATACGCTAAAAAGCTGGCCGGTGCAATCATGAAAAATGGTCCGCTGGCTCTATCGGCAGCTATTGAGGCTGTAAATGCATCCGGCAGAGCAAATGGATTTGCCCGAGAGGCGGTATTGTTTAGTGAACTTTGTGAAACCGAAGATTTTACAGAGGGCACAAGTGCATTTCTCGAAAAACGAAACGCTCAATTCAAGGGTAAATAATGGCGTTTTCACAATTTTCAATTTGCGGAAAATCCTAAATGCCAGAGATTCTCTATATCACCATCGTTATTCTGATAAGTGCATTTTTTTCCGGCTCGGAAATGGCATTTGTAACAGCTAATAAGCTCAAACTGGAGATTGAATCTCGAAAAGATACGTTTCGCGGCCGTTCACTCGCCTACTTTAGTGAAAATCCAGAGCGATTTCTAACCACCACGCTTGTTGGTAATAATATTGTAAATGTGGCCTATGCTACATTAATGGCAATTTTTCTTGTTGAACCTATCAGGAATCTATATTCGGGCTTTTTTGCCGAAATGCCGAGCGGAGCAATGGTACTCTTCATACAGACGGTTATTGCATCGATATTAATTCTTCTCTTTGGCGAAATATTGTCGAAAGCAATTTTTCGGGTTATGGCCGATCATCTTGTGAAAATCATCGCCATACCTTTGAGAATTACAGAATATCTGTTATGGCCACTAATTGCCATCAGCAATAGTGCTTCTGGCTCTCTTGTTCGCTTTTTTAATGTGGGTAATGAAAGAAGTGAAAAAGTATTTCGACGACAGGATGTTGAGATGATATTCAGGGAGTTGAAAGAGAGTGGTGGAAGCCAGGATATTGACCACGACGATTCCGAAATACTCCATAATGTTCTTGAACTTTCCAACAAACGCGTACGGGAAACCATGGTACCCCGAACCGAAATTGTTGCTGTTGAAAAAAGTGCAAGTCTGGAAGAATTGAAAAAGGCATTTATTGAATCAGGATATTCAAAGATACCCGTATTTCAGGATACAATCGATGATATTATCGGGGTGGTTTTTGCATACGATATGTTCAGTAACCCAAAAGATATCGGTGAGATTATCCGCCCCGTAAAGCTGATTCCGTCCAGTAAAAAATCAAAAGATCTACTTACGGAATTCAGGCAAAGTAATATCTCAGTTGCAGTGGTAATCGATGAATATGGCGGTACCGCCGGGATGGTAACCATTGAAGATTTGATCGAAGAGGTTGTGGGCGATATTCAGGATGAATACGACAAAGAGAGTGACCTCATCAAAAAGATTAATCACAATACGTTTTTATTATCCGGGTCGGTTGAACTGGATGATCTTGAAGAACACTACCCCGAAATTAATCTGAATTATGATGATGATGAATTTGAAACTGTGGCAGGTTACATTATTCATCATACCGGGAGAATTCCGAAAGTGAATGAGGAGATTCAGATACACGGGAATGTATTTATCATAACAAAAGCCACGCAGAGTAAGCTGGAAACTGTTAAGCTTATTGCAGGATCCGGCGATTAAACTGTTGATTTGTACACTGACTCTTATATCTCCTATATCAAAGAAAAATTATGATCGATTCGTATCCTGAATGGGCCCGGAAACTTGCAAAAAAATACCTCAGCAGAACGCTGAACCAGTTTATCATTCACGGAAACGTGCACGACCTCGTTCCTGTAGGTACAGCTTCGGAGAAAAAATATCTTCGCCTTAAAACATTTATGGCAGAAGAGTTTTTTGGTGCCAGAGATGTCGTGGTTTTTTATGACCGTGCCTCAGGTATCTACTTTAGGGATCAGGATTCTCAGAGAGATTTTAGCATGGCAGTGACCGGGCAGGACTCTTTTGCGGGTACAGATTATGCCAAAAAACTGCCCAAAGATCCCGTTCGCGTATTTTCAATTTTAGAACAGTATTTCCGCTCTCGGCTCGATCAAAATAAAAGTGTTGCCCTGATCATCGATTTTGCAGATACCATTGTACCTGCAAGTGAAACAGGCAGCTCGGGTACTGAGGACAGAAATTCACTGGTTTATCTTCTTAAGTGGGCGCACGATCCGCTCTTCCTTGCCGCAGATTTCACCACTGTTATGCTTACCGAAAACCGTGCTGACCTAAATCGCACATTGCTGCAAAACCCCTACTCGTCCGACATCCGCATTACCCTACCCGATGAAGATGACAGGCTAAGCTTCATCAGAAATGAGATTGATAAAGAGAAATACAGTGAGATTTCTTCCGTACCCGAAAAGGTAATGGCACAGATGACAGCCGGTCTCGGGTATCTGAAGTTGAAAAGTATTCTATCCAATTCCATTCAAAACAACGAGAAAATAACATTTGGGTCGCTTACCAAAATAAAAAAAGAGATGATTGAGGCCGAAGCATACGGGCTGCTTGAGTTTGTTACCACAAAAGGCACACTGGATGCCGTGGCGGGGCACAGCAAAGTTAAAACTCATCTGCGTTATGCCATCGAGGCACTGAAAACAGGACGGAGGGATGTTCTGCCGATGGGTTATCTGGTTTGTGGGCCGGTGGGCACGGGTAAAACGTTTCTTGTTACATCGTTCTCAGGTGAGGTGGGTATCCCAATGGTAAAGCTGAAAAATTTTCGAAGCCAGTGGCAGGGTGTAACAGAAGGGAATCTCGAAAAAATTCTGAACTTATTAAGAGCGATGGCTCCCGTAGCCGTGATGATTGATGAAGCAGATGCTTACCTCGGCGATCGTGCTGCATCAGGAGACAGCGGAGTTTCAAGCAGAGTATTTTCGCAGATTGCTACCTTTATGAGTAATACTGAACACCGTGGAAGAATTATATGGTTTTTGATGACAGCAAGGCCCGATCTGATGCCCATTGATTTAAAACGACAGGGTCGCGCCGAAGAACATATTGCTCTTTTCCCGCCGGAAACAAAAGAAGAACGGATTGAACTTTTTGAGGCAATGCAGAAAAAAACAGGCCTTGAACTTACAGAATCACATATTCCACCGGCAGTTTTGAAAGGAATGGCGAGCTATTCGGGTGCAGATATGGAGGCAGCGCTAACCCGTGCAAAATTTAGAACTGCCTCGGAAGGCCTTGATAAAACGACACCTGCAATACTGGATGCAGTCTTCGAGGATTTTTTACCGCCAACCTACCCCGACGAAGTGGAACTGCAAACATTAACAGCTGTAGCAGAGTGTACTTCAAAAGCACTTTTACCGGATCGATTCCGTAAATTAGATCGCAGTAATGTATTAACAAGAATTCAGGAATTGAAGAAACAGGTTCGCTAAGAATGTCAAAAAAACGTCTGGAAGAAATCCGAAAAACCATCGATAATCTCGATGATGCAATTGTTAAAGCACTGGGAGAACGCCAAAAAATTGTGCAGCAGGTTCTAACCGATAAGCTTGAACGTGCCGACGACATTCGTGATCCGGAAAGAGAGGAGCAGCTGCTCAAAAAAATCAGGGAAAAGGCACCTGAAGCCGGAATGGATCCCTATTTTCTGGAACAGCTTTTCAGAGAAATCATACAACACTCTGTTCGCTATCAGACGCATGCCCTGGTAGATCATCAGAACGATAAGTCGAAAGAGGAGACCATTCGGGTTTCTTATCAGGGAACGGATGGGGCGTTTAGCCATCAGGCCGCTATAAAACACTTCAAACAGCGTTATACCAATGTTGAGTGCATCGGCTATACCCGTTTTGAAGAAGCCGCTGATGCTGTTGAAAAAGGAGATGTGGACGTATCGATACTGCCAATTGAAAATACAACAGCCGGATCAATTAACGATACGTACGATCTGCTGAATGATAAGAACCTCTACATTATTGGGGAAGAGGTTCTTAAGATTAATCACTGCCTGATGGCCCCGGAAAATGTACCGCTTACTAATGTAAGGCGAATACTTTCGCACCCTCAGGCAATTGCTCAATGCAGCCGGTTTTTGAGCTCACTTCCGCGCTGCCACGTTGAGTCCTATTTCGATACTGCTATGGCCGCCCGAAAAGTACGCGATGATGATGATCTTTCACAAGCCGCGATTGCAAGCTCGTATGCAGCCGAAATTTATGGGCTGCAAATTCTTAAGCGCGATTTGGCCAACCAGGCGGATAACCTCACACGCTTTGTAATTGTTGGCAAAGATCCCCTCTCTTGTGATCCCCAGCTGAACTGTAAAACATCCCTCATTTTTGCCACTATCGATGAAAAAGGAGCCCTTCTGAAGTGCCTTAATTTATTGGATGCCAGCGGAATAAACATGACAAAACTCGAGTCCAGGCCTCGAATTGGCCATCCGTGGCAATCCCTTTTTTATCTGGATATTGAAGGGAATGTACAGAACACAAGGGTTGGCGATGCGCTTGATAATCTGTCAAAAAAAGCACAGTACCTGAAAGTTTTGGGGAGTTATCCTGTACGCGAAGGCAGGTGGTAAATCAGAAGTTACCTTTTAAAAGTACACCCGAAACTGATAGTTGATTGGCAGTGACCAAATCAGTAAAGTGAAGATCGCCATAACGATTTAAAATCATGAAATTTACACCGCTCCGAATAGCTGTAATCTATCTCATCTTCGCGATCATCTGGATTACCACAACAGACCAGATTCTGGAGTGGTTTGTAGACGATGTAACAACATTAACTTTTCTGCAGACTGCAAAAGGTTTCTTTTATGTTACAATGACCGCAGTTGCACTTTATGTAATGATGAAAAGTTATGAGAAGTACATAGCCCGCAGCGAACGTAAACTAAGAGATAAAGAAAAAAGCCTCAATCTTGCACTCGATTCCGGACAGATAGCAACCTGGGAATATTTTATCGATACCGATTCATACATCACCTCTGCCAATCATAATCAGCTATTTGGGATTTCTGAAGATGTAGACCTCAATCTTGGAATGGTATACGAAGTTATCCATGAAGATGATATTGAGGAATTTAAACTCCTGGTTGAAAAAACAAGGAGTGAACAAAAAGAATTTTTTGCAAAATACAGGGTAATTTTGCCGGACGGAACCATTCGATGGCTTTGGACAAAAGGCGAACCGACCGAGGTTACCGATTCAGTAAAAAAGGTGAGTGGTATTACTATCGATATCACCAAGAACCAGGAGTTAGAGCAGCAACTTAAAATCGAAAGAGAACGCCTTGAAAAACTGTTCGACCGCATTCCGGTTCTGATAAATATCTACGATAATAATCAAAACCTCATAATGTTCAACAAATATCATCAGGATATTTTAGGCTGGACACCAGAAGATGTAAAACAGAGCTCTCTTCTTGAACTTTGCTACCCCGACCCTGCCTACAGAAAAGCTGTAAAAAATGATATTCAGAAAATGTTTAAAGGTTGGAGAGAATATGAAGTGCACGCAAAAAATGGGGATGTAAGAAACCAACTCTGGACAAATATTGTACTTAGCAACGACACATTTGTGGGCGTTGGTTACGACATAACAGAAAGGAAAAAACTTGAAAATCAGATAAAATCAGAGAGAGAAGAGCTTCGGGCCATATTCGACAGTATGCCTGTGTTCATCAATTTGCATGGAGATGGAGCAGCCATTACGTCTGTGAATAAATATTTTGAAGAGAAGTTCGGCTATTCTAATGAGGACGCGAGAAATAAAGACATTTTAAAACTTATTACCACAAATGAGGGATACATCAGAGCCAAAAAAGAGATAGAAGAAGCAGAGGGGACATGGGCTGATTTTGAGCTGATTAGTAAAAGCGGTGAAAAGCTCTATACTACGTGGATCAATGCTAAATTAAGTGATGAAAAATCAATCGGAATTGGAGTTGACATCACAGAGCGGAAAAAACTCGAAGAAGATATTAAACGAAACCGCGAACGTCTTCGAATTACCACAATGAGTGCCAATGTTGGCATGTGGGAGTGGTATCCGCAAACAGGTGATGTTGAGATTGATGAGATGTGGGCAAACTTAGTAGGTTTCACCAAAGAAGAGCTGGAGCCAATCTCCATTGATACGTGGAACAGTCTTTTGCATCCGGACGATTTAAAACGATTTGGGCAGACTGTGGAAGATTACTTTGCCGGTAAGACCGATATCTATCAGATTGAGGTGAGAATGAAACACAAACAAGGGCATTGGGTTTGGATTTTGGACCGTGGCAGAATCGTAGAGTGGTACGAAAACGGCGATCCAAAAAGGCTGGTTGGTACGCATGTGGATATTACGGACAGGGTAAATTATGAAAGAGAAAACCGTTTGCTGGCTGAAGTGTTTTTGCAGTCGAACACCGGGCTTTCTGTGAGTAATCATCAGACAAATCTTCTGGAAAGAGTGAATGAGGCGTATGCCGAGATGTTTGGGTACAACCCTGACGATATGATTGAAATGGATATACACAAACTTTACTCAGAGAAAGCACAGAAAGATCCGAAAAGAATCATACAGGAACTCGATGAATTCGGATTCACAATTTTTGAGAGTGAATTGATTCGAAAAGACGGCTCAACGTTTGATGCTCTGATAAACCTAACGCTTGTAACCGATAGCGACACGAATCAGAGTTATCGTATTAGTACCGTACAGAATATAACCAGCATAAAACAGCAGCAATATGAACTCAAGCGAAATCAGGACAGGTTGCTACAGGCTCAGGAAATTGCCCGTCTTGGTTACTGGACGTTTAATATCGGGAGTGGTGAACTTTGGTGGTCTGATATTGTATATGAAATTTATGCCAAGGATCCTGCTGTTTTCGAGCCCAATGTAGAAAACTACATAAAACTTACTCACCCTGATGATCGGAAAAAGGTGGAAGAGCAGTTTTCGAATTTATTGGATAGCGATGGTTACGAAATCACACATCGAATTTTGAGGAAGGACGGGCAAATCGGTTTTGTTCAAATAAGGGGAAAACGCGTTTTTGATGATCATGCAGGCATGCAGGTTTTCAACGGAACAGTGATTGATATCACCGAGATAAAACAGATGGAATTAAAGTTGCAGGAAGAGCAGAAGCGGTTTGAAATTGCTGCTAACATTACAAGTGATGTAATTTGGGAATGGAAACCTCTGGAGAAACAGCTCTGGTGGGGAGATGGGATAGAGTCTGTATTGGGATATTCAAGAGCGCAGTATGAGAATAACCCGAAATTCTGGCAGGATCACATCGTTGAAGAAGATCGGGATCGAGTTACAAAAAGTATGATGGATGCCGAAGAAAACGGGGATACTCTTTGGTCTGAAAAATATCAGTTTTATGCTGCAGACGGCAGTAAAAAGCACATCTTCGATTCTGCCATTATTATACGCCGCGACGATAATTCCATTGCGAGAATAATCGGTGCTATGGTCGATAAAACCAATGAAATTGAGTACCGAGAAGCACTGGCATATCAGAGTTTCAAGTTCGAAATGATTGCCAAAAGTTCGAATGATGTGCTGTACGACTGGGACCTGAAAACCGGGGATGTTTGGTGGAGTGAAGGATGGCAGCTTCGGTTCGACTTTGCTGAAGAGCAGATTGAGGACAGCGTTGAGTGGTGGGAAGAACGAATACATCCCGATAACAGGGAAAAAGTGACAAAAAATCTTTCGAAAGCCATCAAATCAAAGAAAGATTCGCTGATTGAACATTATCGATTTAAAAACGGAACTGGGGGCTATTCCATCGTGATTGATAGAGGATTTTTTATTCGCGATGAGAATGGGCATGTAATCAATATGGTAGGTACCATATCTGATATTACGGCGGATGTGAATGCAAAAGAAGAACTAAAGGCTTCGGAAGAACAATACAGGCTTCTGTTTGAGCAAAATCCTATTCCGATGATCATTTATGATCCGGATACATACAATTTCTCTGCCGTAAATGAGGCATTTATCAATAAGTATGGCTACAGTATGCAGGAAGCTTTAACTATGAATGTTTTTGATATACGCCCCGAAAGTGATGTGGAGTCTGTAAAACAAGCGATCAAAAAGAACAGGGGAAAAACATCATTTGGTGAGTGGACACACCTTACAAAAAAAGGCACAAAACTCACTGTAGAAATATCGGCATCGGA
This sequence comes from Balneolaceae bacterium, assembly GCA_007123985.1. Classification (GTDB taxonomy): domain Bacteria; phylum Bacteroidota; class Rhodothermia; order Balneolales; family Balneolaceae; genus Rhodohalobacter. The sequence continues at coordinate 14,536 of SLGA01000023.1, forward strand.
TATTTTTTATAAGGATAAAGTTCAGAGGCTTGTAATTGCTCACGATATCACAAAGCAGAGAAAGGCAGAAGAGAGGGCAATCAGTGCAATTATTGAGGGTGAAGAGAGAGAGCGCCAGCGCATTGCTAAAGAGCTGCATGACGGATTGGGACAGTATTTATCTGCCGCAAGCATGAATTTAAAATCGGTTTTCGAAGAGTTGCCCGAAATTTCTTCAAGATTGTCGGGTGCTTACAGTTCCGGGTTGGAATTTTTAAATCATGCAATATCCGAAACCAGAAATATTTCGCAAAATCTGCTTCCGAAAGCAATTCAAGATTACGGGCTAGAACTGGCAATCGAATCACTCATCAGCCATCTTAAAAGCAACAATGAGATAGAATTCTATTTTTATAAAAATCTTGGTCTTGCAGAAATACCTGACAAGATTCAGATTAATTTGTATCGTATATTTCAGGAGGCTATAAATAATGCATTACGCCACGGTAAACCAAAACGGATTGACATTCAGCTGGTTTATTCGGACAATGAGCTATTGTTAACAGTAGAGGATAATGGGTCGGGTTTCGATTTAGCGGATGAAAGCAAATTTGGATTAGGTATTCGGAGCATGCGTACCCGTGCCGGCGCAATGGCAGCCGATTTGGATATTGTGAGTAATAAAGGGCGCGGAACAATTGTAAACGTAGTGGTACCACTCCAAACAGATTAAAAAAATATGGCAAACGTAAAGGTACTCTTGGCAGACGATCATAAAATTGTGAGGGATGGAATTAAGCTTATGCTCGAATCCCAGGTTGGAATAGATGTGGTAGCCGAAGCCAATAACGGAGCAGAAGCACTTGATAAGCTCAAAGATGTATTGATAGATATTATTATAATGGATATCAATATGCCAGAAATGGACGGTATTACAGCTACTAAAGAGATTAAAAATACTTATCCGGATGTTAAAGTACTTGCACTCACCATGAGCAATGACGATTTACACATCAGGCAGATGATTCAGGCTGGTGCCTCTGGATATATCATGAAAAGTGCAGGCCGTGCCGAGTTAAAAGATGCAATACATTCTATAATGAATGGTAAACACTACTTCAGTGATGAGGCCACTCACACAATTATGATGGATCTTGTAAGGGGTAAAGGTAAACCAAGTTCGCCCGATTCGGTACATATAACCGACAGAGAACTTGAAATACTTGAACTAATTGTGCAGGAGTTCACTAATCAGGAAATAGCAGAGAAATTGTTTATAAGCTCAAGAACAGTTGATGCACACCGAAGAAATTTGCTGCAAAAAACAGGTGCAAGAAACACAGCCGGCCTGGTGAAGTACGCATTTCAGCACAATGTCATATCACCACCTCAGAAATAAAAAAATACCGATTCAGCTAAGTATCGGATAAAGTGGTTTTTTTAGCGCGTAAGCAATTATACTAAATCTGTTTGTTCCAAATTACGCTCTTTCACCTATTTTAAAAGTAGCGAACCATATATAGATTTCTATTTATGGTAAAAGCTACGGACAATATAATCATTCTCTCTACGCAGAAAATACGTGCTTCAACTATTAAAGGGCTTCTTAAAAAAAGCCTTGCCAGTGATGTTAACATAGCCGTTACCGATCCGGATGCTCCCATTCCTAGCAACGAATCGAATAGCAAATATTTGATTATTTTAGATTTGATGAGTGTGGATTTGCCTGCAAAACAGATTATCAGCAGAATTAAAAAAACACATCAAAATGCAGGAATTATAGCTCTTCATATGTATCGTTCATCCATGTTGGTTGAACCTCTATTTGAATTAGGTGTGAACGGATACGTTTACTATGAACCCACAAGAGAGGAGCTTACCAGTGCTATCATTTCTGTATCAAACGGAGAGAGGTACGTGCCCGAATATCTGCTTGGTACGTAAAAAAGCCTACGCATAAAATATTTTGACTACGTATTTGTGTGTTAAAAAATTTTAAGCGTTTCGCGTCAGCTATCTTTGTGCAAAATGTAAGAGCTTACAAAAGATGGTTTTATTAATTTGATACAACTGAAGTGAAAAAAAAGATAAATATTTTGAGAGAAGAGGCGGCATTGTTGAGCGCACTGCCCGGTTCAGCTGCTATTATTGATGCAGATGGTGAAATTATTGCTTCCAACGAAAATTGGAACAGAGGTAAGAAATGCTCCAACTGGCTTGGAATCGAAAAGACAAGTACTAATTACTTTGAACACTGCAAAAAGGCAATTGAGCATGGAAATGACTACGCTTTGAAATTACTATTTGGTCTCAGAGAAGTTCTGGAAGGAGAGGGAAATTCTCTTGAGATGACGATGGCTCAAAACGGTGATTCAAAAACATGGTGTAAGGTTTCTGTTTCGAAAATCGAGAGCAGCGAGCAAATTGCACTTATCATTTTTGATGATGTTACGGCCAACATGCGTGCAATCCATTTATTGCGCGAATCGGAAGAGAGATACAGCCAGCAGTTTCAGTATTCGGTATCAGGTATTATACTGGGATCGCCGTCCGGTGAAATTTATGATGCAAATCCGGCAGCCTGTAAAATTCTGGGCTACTCAAAGGAAGAACTAATCGAGGGCGGCAGAGAATTGATTGTTGATGAAACCAGTCCCGCCCACATTGAGATGCTCAGAGTTCGCGAAGATGAGTCGGTATTTGAGGGTGAAAAAGAGTATATCCATAAAGACGGCCACACAGTTCCTGTAGAAATTACTTCAGTTATATTTATTGATGAAAATGAAGGGCTTAAGGTTATTAATACTTTCAGAGACATCACACTTGAAAAACAGGTAGAACACTTTCTTGAGGAAGAGAGGCGATTTACAAAAACTGTGCTCGACAGTATCCCCGGTATATTTTTTGTATTAGATAGTAAGGGAAAACTGATTCGGTGGAATGAATCGATCGAAAAAGAGCTGGGGTACAACGAAGATGAGTTGCGAACCATGAGTATTCTCGAAATCTTTAAAGAGAACGAGAGAGAAAAAGCTGAGGAGATGTTCAATAACGCTTACGAACATGGTAATAATGGGTTTGTTACTCAAATTTTGTCAAAGCATAACGGGGATCGGTCTTTTCACATGTACATAAACCGATTTTTAAGTGAGGATGAAGAGTATCTTGTAGCAACGGGTGTGGATATCACTGAATTTTTGGCTTCAGAGCTTGAACGAGAACGTAACTTCGCTCTGATGACTCAGCTGTTTGAAAATTCCCCGCTTGCTATGGTGATGATAGATTTGCAGAGCCGGGTTCAAAAAGTAAATAATGGATTCTCTGCACTTTTTGGCTACGAACCTGTTGAGGTGATCGGTAAAAATGTAAATGAACTGATCACTTCAGAAAGCACAATCAACGAGGCGGAAGAAGTTAGCAGAAGTGCTATTTCGGGGCAGGCACACCAGCAGGAAACGTTACGCCTTACAAAGCACCAAAATGCCGTACCTGTTTTAGTAAGTACTGTGCCAATCTGGAGTCATGGTGAGGTGATAGCTGCCTACGGAATTTATGTTGATTTGACGGAACAGAAAAAACTGGAGCGTGATCTGCAAAATTCACTGAACGATAAGAATTTACTACTGCAGGAGTTGCATCACCGTGTTAAAAATAACCTGGCCATTATTGCAGGCTTGCTGGAACTTCAGGTAATTTACGAGAGCAATAAGGATGTAAAGAATAAATTGGAAGAAGCTCACAGCCGCATTTTTTCAATCGCAAAAATTCACGAAACACTCTATCAGCAGAAAGATGTGGTTCAGATTGAATTTAATGAGTATCTCGATTCAATTATCGGATCAATGTCGTATGTGGCCGGTGAGAAAAAATTCTCAATCACAAGAGAAGAGAACACTGAACCATTCATGCTGAATTTGAATCAGGCAGTGCCATTAGGGCTGGTTATAAATGAATTAATCCAGATGAAATCAACGGACTCATCTGCACACAGCCACTCAGTAAATATTAATCTCACATGTGCCGGTAACGATGTTCAGCTTGAAATTGATGGTTTTGAGAAACATATCGAGGAGTTAGAATCCACTGATGAATCGTATACATTCCACAAGTTACTTATCGACACATTCATAAAACAGATAGATGCTGAAGTTAGCTATTCCCGAAACGGAACAAATAGTGTAATAATACGCTTTAAGCGAACAGAAGATCTGAGGGGTTCGAGCAGTGCATTAACAAGCAGAGACGATCTGTTTAACAAATAATAGAGAAAAGTAAGATATGCGAATTTTAATCGTTGAGGATAACGCTATACAGGCATTGTACCTCGAAACAGTTATGAATAAAATGGGTTTTGAAATAACAGAAAAAGCCCATTCTTACGAACAGGCAGTAAAATTGATCAGTGAATTTAAGCCCGATCTCATGTTTGTTGATATCAATCTGGAAGAAGAATCAACCGGAATTGATGTCGTCAGAAGTTTAAATGGTAATCAAAACGTTCAGGTGATTTATATCACCGGTAATTCAGACAAATTCTACAAAAATCAGATTGAGCAGACCAATTACCTCGGTTATCTTATAAAACCTATCAATCAAATCGATTTGCGTAAACTGTTGAAAGAAGTTAATGTTTTACAGTAATAATTACTTGATGGAGCAAATTAGTGCAACAGGTTAATGTTCAGGAAGGCAGGCGGTTAAAGGCTCTCTATTCCTATAAAATTTTACATACCAAGGATGAAAAAGAGTATGATGAGCTTACCAAACTGGCTTCATCTATCTGTGATTCACCTGTATCCCTTATAAACCTGATTGATGACTCTGAGCAGTGGTCTAAATCTGTTTATGGCATATCCTTAGAGGAGAGAAGCATACCCAGAAGCAAAACTATTTGCCAGTATGCAATCCAAAAAATAGACCTGTTTGAAGTTACCGATCTTTCGGCGGATGATCGTTTTAAGGATGCATCATACGTTAAAAACGATCCCAAATTCCGATACTACCTCGGTGCACCTCTTGAAAACAGTGATGGCCAGATAATCGGCACACTCTGCATTCTCGATTACAAGCCCAAAAAACTTAGTGCAGAGAAAAAAAGCCAGCTCAGAATTTTGGCCAACCAGGTAATGGCTCACCTTGAACTGCGTAAACATAATGCAGAGCTCAAAAGGCTTAATCAATATCATGTTCAGCTGATGAAAATGCTGAGCCACGATCTCCGGGCTCCATTGAACGGAATTATTGGGCTAAGTGATCTAATGATTCAATCAGATTCTGCAATATCTGATGAAGAATCGAAAAATCTGATTGAAGGAATAAGCCGTAGTGCGAAACAGCTCAAACAAATGATCAGTGAAATTTTTAACTATGCGCTGCTGGATACCATGGGGTTTGAATTAGATGTTCACAGCGCAGATCTGGGTGAAACGTTAAACAAAATGAAAGCTCTTTATGAACCCTTAGCCCGGTTTAAAAATATTGATCTCCGGTTTGAACTCGATAACAACCTTGGAAAGGTGCAGATTGATGTTGAGAAATTTGAACAGATTTACGGAAACCTGTTATCCAATGCCATTAAATATACAGAAAGCGGCGGTTCTGTTCGAAGTATGATCAAGGTAGTGCCGGATAATGGGTCGCACAGCTTAATTCTAAATGTTAAGGATACCGGCATCGGGATATCAGAAGAGCTGAGAATGATGCTTTTACAGGGTAAAGCAGGGCAAAAACAGGGTGCAAAATCTGATGTTGACAGTACAGGAATTGGCATAACCATCATAAAAAGGTTTGTTGATATGTTTAACGGGAAGCTTGAGATCTCAAGCGAGGCCGGAAAAGGCTCTGAGTTTACCATAACGCTGCCTGTTCAATCTGCGGAATAGCCGAAAAACATCAGATCTGTTTTTTCTGCACTTTCAATTCTCTTACCTTTAGCTTTAAACCAGTTCGTAAAGGACCCAATCTACAGCTATGGTAAAAACAAAGACCGAGATTTTTTCTGATACTGAGAACATACTTGCATCCAAGGGATTAAAAATTCACTCCAAAGATACCGAAAGGCCATGGGGTGGGTACTTTGTAGTTGAGGATGAATCACTTCACGGTTTTATCGAAGAGTTTTTTTCAGGAGAACTTACCGATGATGATATGAATCATCACACATTGAGTCCGAAAATTCTACTTATTGAACCGGGTAAACGTTTATCTTGGCAATACCATAATCACCGTTCTGAATTGTGGAAAGTGGTAAAAGGTGAGGTGAATGTCATCATAAGCCGAACGGATATTCAGACTGCCCCCAAAAGGCTTTCCGGGGGGGATATTATAAGGCTTGATAAAGGAATCAGACACCGCCTGATTGGATTGGAAGATTGGTGTATTGTTGCTGAAATCTGGCAGCATACCGATCCTGAAAACCCATCAGCAGAAGAGGACATTGTGCGGGTTGAAGATGATTTTGGCCGATAAGCAGACAACCCTTAAATAATAAATCAATAAAAGTATGCCGTCGTTTATACAAAAGTATTTTTCAGTAATGCTGCCCCTCCTGATAATTATACCTCTATTTTTAGGTGGAGCTGTGAAAACGGATTCAGATATTGAGGTTCCTCTTGACAAGCAGATCGGGCAGATGCTAATGGTAGGCTTTAAAGGCTTTGAAGTTGCCGATACATCGCATGTAATCAGGGATATACGTGACTATCATACAGGTGGTATAATACTTTTTGATTACGACATGCCTACCCGCACGCCTTACCGAAATATCGAGAGTCCTGAACAGGTTAGGCGGCTCATTTCAGATCTGCAAAATCTTTCTGAGGTGCCTCTCTTTATGGCTGTAGATCAGGAAGGAGGGCGTGTTGCAAGACTGAAGACAGACAGGGGTTTTGCATCGCATGTTTCAGCTGAATATCTCGGTAACCTCAATAATTCCGACTCCACGCGATATTACGCGGCAAATATGGCCGTGCAATTGAACGATCTGGGGTTTAATGTAAACTTTGCACCGGTAGTTGATCTGAATACCAACCCGGAAAATCCCGTAATTGGCCAGTTGGATCGCAGTTTTAGTGCCAACGCAGGCTTGGTTACAGAACATGCAGGTATTTTCCTCGAGGAATTTACGACTAAAAATATATTAGGTGTACTAAAACACTTTCCCGGCCATGGCAGTGCCTGGAACGACTCCCATGTAGGTATGGCTGATGTTACCGAAACGTGGGAGGAAATTGAACTGGAACCCTATCGGAATCTGGTACAGATGGATAGCCCTTTTGCTGTTATGACAGCTCATGTTTTTAATGAAAATCTTGACCCTGAAGTGCCAGCAACACTTTCAAGAATCGTACAGACAGGCCTGTTGCGGGAACAGATTGGGTTTGATGGTGTACTGTTTTCGGATGATATGCAGATGGATGCAATCAGATCGTACTATGGCCTTGAAATGGCAGTAGAACAGGCTATTCTTGCAGGAGTGGATGTACTCGTGTTTGCGAATAATTCAGTTTACGATCCCGACATTGTGCCGCGGGTTACCGGTATCATCAAAAATCTTATAGATGAGGGAGTATTGTCTGAAGAGAGAATTCGTGAATCGTACAATAGAATTATGGCTGCCAAAGATGCATGGAAAGTGAATGAGTAAACATTACACATACTCTCAACTGATTACCCTTTTTGAGAATTCTATTAAAAAAACGGAAGAGCTTGGTAAATTCGCTCCCGAAATGCTCTCGTATAAACCATCGGAAAAGTCCTGGTGCATTGGAGAAATTGTGCAGCACCTTGTACGATTTAATGATCTATATCTGCGATTTATCGATAAAGCTATTTCAAAAAGCACCAATCCAACAACAGAGAATCCAACATTTTATCCGAGAATTATGATCCGGGCCTTTATTGGTTTTCTGAATCCTCCGTACAAGCTGAAAATTAAAACAATCAACCGAATGGAGCCTCTGCCGGAAACGGTGAAAGATTACAAAGCAGATGTTGAAGAGCTAATCCGCCAAAATCGTGAAATTATATCTAAAATGCAGAAGGCTGAAGCAACCGGAGTAAATCTCAACAAGGTAAAGGGAAAGAATTCTGTTTTTAAAATCAACATGTCGCTCACAGAGTTCATACTGCTTTGGGATGCGCACCAAAGACGACATTTTTGGCAGGCTGAACAAACATGTAAAATGGGTGCATAAAAGTATCCGATTTTTTTGTCTGTCAGTCAATTTTACATGAAATAATGCGACTTCGTTTCTCTGCTCTCTCTCACTTTTTTATCTTAATGTTGATTTAAAATCAATATGATATTCATGAAAAAACTGTTTTCTGTATTACTTCTTCTAATCTTTGCTTCAAATTCCTATTCACAATCATCAGATGTAATTCTTCAACATGCTGTACCGTTCAATGACCGATTTGATCTTGCAGCACTTACGGATGCCATTACCGGTGAGCGTCTTGTGCTGATGGGTGAGGCTTCGCATGGAACAGCTGAGTTTTACACAAAACGTGCCGCAATGAGCAAACATCTGGCAGCAGAGAGGGGATTCAATTTTATTGCAGTAGAAGGCGATTGGGCGGCTATGGCGAGAATAAACAACTACGTGAAACATAAAAACGGGGCGCCTGCCGATATTGACGAGGCGATGAATGCAATAGAGCGCTGGCCACTCTGGATGTGGAAAAACAGTGAATTTAAAAGCCTTGTGGAGTGGCTGCACGATTTCAACGCTGACAGAGAGCCGGCCAAGAGAATTGGGCTTTACGGAATAGATGTATACGATCATGAAGCATCAATGCGGGATGTGGTAAGCTGGATCAACACGGTTGACACCGATTTGGGCAGAACAGCTGAAAGAGCTTATTCCTGCATGACCCGCCATCCCGATCCCGGAAACTATGTTCAGATGGTTGCACGAACCGGTCAGCATTGCGGTGAAGATATTGAGCAGGTACTGGAAATTGTGCAGTCGCTTCAGCATTCCGACGGCGTATCTGAGTGGGAATATTTTCGTGCTGAGCAGTCAGCTAAAGTGGCAATTAATGCCGAGTTGCATTATCGCTCAAACATAGAGGGTGGTGCCGCATCATGGAATCACAGAGCATCACATTTTTACTTAACTGCAGAAAGGCTGCTCAATTTTTATGGTGAAAACAGCCGTGGCATTATATGGGCTCATAATACCCACATTGGTGATGCCCGGGCTACAGATATGGGCAGAATGGGGGTTGTGAATATTGGTCAGCTAAGTCGAGAGGCACTTGGCAGTGATAAAACATTTGCCATTGGTTTCGGAACCTACACAGGGGAGGTACTTGCAGCAAGCAGCTGGGAAGGGGTAATGCAGACTATGGAAACGCCAGACGCTCAACCCGGCAGCTGGGAATATATTTTGATGGAAACCGGCCTCGAGAGATTATTTTTGATCTTTAATAATCCGGAATTGAATATGGAGCTTCAAAATCCCGTTCCGCACAGGGCAATTGGTGTAACCTATAATCCGGCTGCGGATCAAAGTAATTATGTGCCATCACTGCTTACAGATCGGTACGATGCATTTATATTTATTCATACAACCGGTGTTCTCTCTCCGCTTGATTAATTTGAGAAATCATCAAAGTTAGTACCCATTTTATGAGTTTTATTCGCAGAGCCCTTTTTACTGTTTTGATTTTATTGATCGGAATTTCAACGGTTAAGGCTCAGTTACTAAATGTAGAGAGAATCCGGACATTTGCCGACAGTACGGGCTGGCACGGAGATCTTGGTTTCGATTTATCGGTAAATAAATACAACGATCGTATTTTTAAACTGGGAAATCAGGCCAATGCTGCTTACTACTCAAATTTGCACAGCTACGTATTTCTGACAAATCTCGAGATCATCAATGTTGATGGATCATCGTTAGTAAGCAGCGGTTATGCACATCTAAGGAGTGTTTTTTTCAGGGAAAGAACGCTGTCACCCGAACTATTTGTGCAGCATCAATACAATAATAATCTTGGACTGAGAGGGCGGGCACTTGGGGGTGCGGGGATCAGATATACATTTTTATCCCGAGAAGCAATAACAGGCAGGTTCAGTACTGCGTTGATGCAGGAATATGAAAACTGGCGACTTTCAGGTGAAGAGGCAATTGAAAACAATTTCTTAAAGAGCACTAACAACATTTCACTTCGCGGGAATCTGTCGGACCAAACCTCGCTTCTCTTGATAGGCTATTACCAGGCAAGACCATCCAGGTTATTAGAACCGCGTGTTACATTCGAAAGCCAGCTGAACATCCGAATGAGCAGATGGGTTCTTTTTTCAGTCAGTTTTGTGCTAACACACGATGCAAATCCGGTAATTGAGATACCCAAGTTAACCTACGAGCTAAAAAACGGTATTCTGATATCTTTCTAATCACAGTTTGCAAAGCTGGGTATAAATGATTTACTATTAGGGCGATCTCGAAAAAAAATCACATCTGATGGCAAAAAAACTTTCCCTGCTTGCAGCTATACTATCGGCATTAATTATCTGGTTTATATACTCTACTCCATTAGGCCCACTGCCACCTGCAGGGCAATTTTTTCACCCGTCAATCGGGTTTTGGTCAAATGCCGAAACAGCACGGGTTTCCGGAGAGTTGCGATTAAACGTTGATGGTTTACAGAATCCTGTTGATGTTTTTTTTGATGAGCGCGGTGTTCCGCACATTTTCGCGGAAAATGATCATGATCTATACTTTGCACAAGGCTATGTAACCGCACGCGACAGGCTATTTCAGATGGAGTTGCAGATTAGGGCTGCAGGTGGTTTTCTGGCAGAGTGGCTGGGTGATGATCTGATTTCATACGATCGCCATCAACGCAGGCTCGGCATGTTGTATGGCGCTGAAAATGCTATGGAAGAGATTGGCCGGGACGAGGTTATTTCCGGTATCCTGGATGCGTACGCAGCTGGTGTAAATGCCTACATCGCAACGCTTAATTATGAAACGTTTCCTGTTGAGTTCAAAGTGTTGGGAGTTGAGCCTCAGCAGTGGGAGCCTCTGCATACGGCACTGCTTTTGAAATATATGACTCAAATGCTTGCCGGCAGGAATTCGGCAGTGGAAACCAGTAATATGATAGCATATCTGGGTGAAGAGTTTACAAATCGATATCTAAGTAAACGGCCGGATTTGATGGATCCCATTATTCCTCCGAATACACCATGGGATTTTGAACCTATTGTAACAGAGAGGCCGGACTCCCTCTATCAACCGGGTTTTACCCATCAGATTGAACCGTGGAAACCCAACCCATTTAACGGAAGCAATAACTGGGTTGTAGATGGGAGAAAAACGGCCGGTGGTTTTCCGATCCTTGCTAATGATATGCACTTAAACATGTCTGCACCGGCAATTTGGTACGAAGTTCAGCTTCATACACCAAATCATAATGTGTATGGTGTAACTCTTCAGGGTACTCCTACAGTAATTGTAGGATTTAATGAATATATCGCATGGGGTTCTACAAATACGGGTGCAGATGTGATGGATTGGCTGGAAATAACTTTCAGAGATGAAGAAAAAGCCGAGTATCTCTATGATGGCGAGTGGCTTCCTGTAGAAACCCGAATCGAAACCATCCACACCAAATCGGGTGAAATTGTCTCAGACACCCTCCTTTTTACACATCATGGGCCGGTGTATGAAAGTGTACGTGAAACACCCCACAGCGAAACCATACAAAAAGATCTGGCACTTCGATGGATAGCACATGATCCATCAAACGAACTTCGAACCTTTTATGAGCTCAATCGAGCCCGAAATTACGATGATTTCAGAGAAGCATTTCGAACATATAAGGCTCCGGCTCAGAATATGAATTATGCAGGAATTGATGGGAATATCGCCATGCAAACCGGCGGAAAATTTCCGGTGAAATGGGAACATCAGGGGCGGACGGTTGGAGACGGATCTGACCCCCGGTATGATTGGACTGAATTTATTCCATACGATCAGAATCCATTCTCTCTCAATCCGGAAAGAGGATTTCTCAGTGCGGCAAATCAATATCCCACGGATACAGGGTACCCGTACTACCTGGGTGATGATTTTGCACCCTACGAACGCGGCCGCCGTATAAATGACTTGCTTGCAGAGATGAACAACATCACGACGGACGACTTTAGACTGATGCTGATGGATAATTTCAGCTATCATGCATACAGCCTGCTTCCAACACTGCTCGATGGAATTGGAGCAGATCGCACAAAACTTGATTCTCGCGAAAGAGAGCTGCTTAACTTGCTGGCGGAGTGGAATTACATGAATGATGGAGATAAGATTGAGCCCTCTGTTTTCAGAAGATGGTGGATTGAACTGTATCGATCCATTTGGGATAATAAATTTGATGCCGATTTCCCGATTCGGCGTCCCTCGAGAGATATAACTGTAGAATTGATTGTGAATGACTCTGAATCAACCATTTTTAACAACATTCTTACAGAAGAAACAGAAACTCTGGATGATCTTATATTTACCTCATTTCAAAAAGCAGTTACTTATTTAAAAGAACATTATGGTGAGGCACCGGATGACTGGTTGTGGGGTTACGTAAACAATACCAACCTGAACCACATCGGCCAAATTCCGGGAATGGGTATTATGAATGTTTTTACAGGGGGCGGCCCTGAATCGATCAATGCCATTTATGGAAGCCACGGCCCGTCATGGAGAATGGTTGTAGAGCTTGACCCGGATGGAGTGAGGGGGTATGGTGTGTATCCCGGAGGCCAAAGCGGCAACCCGCTTTCTTCCACGTATGATGAGTTTGTGGAAACATGGAGAAACGGAGAGCTTTATGAACTTCTGTTTTTAAGAAACAGACCGATTTTTGAAGATGACTTCCCCCTGATAATACGCTTTGAGTAATCGGAGCAGATTTTTGCACTAAAAAATTATAAAACACAGAATGTTTTACCATCAGCGTATCAGATCAAATAAGAATCATTGAATTCAAAAGTATTCAAATCACCGCCTAAATCAACCAATTCCTCCGGAAAAGATCGATCTGTTGGATATGAATTTGAATTTACCGGCCTGGATTTGGAAGATTCAGCCACTGTTGTTGCCAATCTATATGGGGGAAATGTTGAGAGGATTTCATCCTATGCATATAGCATTAATGGCACAGAGTTTGGAGATTTTTCAGTTGAGCTCGATGCACAGCTGCTCAGGGATAAAAAGTACGAGCCTGTACTGAAAAAGTTTGGCATCGATATAGAGTCATTTGAGGATACAGCATCCATTGAGCACTCGCTTTTGGAAATGGCTTCTTCCATTGTACCTTTTGAAATTGTTACACCGCCCATCCCGATCGCAGAAATGTACCGGCTTGAAGAACTCACACAAATGCTTCGGCAGAAGAAAGCGAAGGGAACAACAAGCTCTTTTTTTTACGCATTTGGCCTTCATATCAATCCGGAAATAAGCAGCAGTGAAACTACCGAAATCATAAATCACCTTCGGGCGTATGTACTGCTCGATCCATGGATCCGAAAAGATGCATCCATCGACATCAGCAGACGCCTCACACCATACATTAATGAGTATGAAAATAAGTATGTGAAACGGATTCTGCATAAAGATTACAATCCGGATCTAAAGGATTTCATCAAAGATTACTTTGATTATGACAATTCCAGAAACCGCCCGCTGGATTTACTGCCGCTTTTTATGTATCTGAATGAGGAGTTCACCACACAATTCCTTGACGATACCCTTACATCTGCAAGGCCAGCATGGCATTACAGGCTACCAAATTGCTCACTTAAAGATGATCAATGGTCTCTCGCCGCAGAATGGAACCGATGGGTTCTGGTTGAAAAACTTGCTTATGATCTCGCAGCATTAAAAGAGTTAAGTAACAAATACATTGAGCTTGAAGATCATGCCCTTCTCGGTTTTGAAACGAAATGGATACAGCTAATTGCAACATGGGTGAAGCAAAATGAATAACCGTAAACCTATAATTGGTGTTACAGGTCCGGATGAAGGGGGAGGCGCAGCCTGGTTTTTTACGGCGCTCTCAGTGCGCCTTGCGGGTGGAAAGCCTATAAGAATAACTCCGGGGAGCAATACAGAAACAGAACCTCTTGATGGATTGATTCTTGGTGGCGGAGCTGATGTTGAACCGGAAAAGTATGGCCAAGAGAGGGTAGAAAAAGCTGTTTTAACTAAAGATAAACGAACTGTTTTTGAGTGGTTATTATCCATCCTCTTTTTTCCTGTTTACTGGACTGCCCGATATTTCCGTTCAACAAAAAGTGCACCAATAGATTTAAAGCGCGATAAACTGGAGCTCTCTCTGTTGGATGAGGCAATCAGTTCAGGAAAGCCGGTGCTGGGAATATGCAGAGGTATGCAACTTATGAATGTGTATTTCAGCGGAAATTTACATCAGGATATCAGCGGTTATTACACCGAGGAGCCCCAGGTGGCCACAATCTTTCCAAAGAAGAGGGTTACAATTGAAGAGGGATCATGTCTTGAAAGAATCCTTGCCACAACTATCTGCAATGTAAATGCACTTCATAATCAGGCTATTAATAATCCGGGGAAGGGTATAAAACCAGTAGCAAAAGAGTTGCATACAGATATTATCCAGGGAATAGAACATACTGAATACGATTTTGTAATCGGGGTACAGTGGCATCCGGAATATCTGATACAGATATCCCGACAGCGAAATTTGTTTAAAGAGTTGATAAAAACGGCCAAAAAGGTTACCAAAGAGCAGTAATCAGAGGTATTGATATACTCTTATATAATCAACTACCATCGACTGTGGGAATTCGGTTGTGTAATCAGGTGAACCGGGCCAGTTCCCACCAACAGCCACATTTAAAATAAGATGGAAGGGGTTGTTGAATGGGTATTGTAATCCATGCTGGCTCGTTGTTGCGGGGTTCACTGTGTAATAATGATCATCATTTACAAAAAACTTGATCTCATCATTCTTCCACTCTATTGAAAAAATGTTGAAATCATCAGCAAATGTTCCTTCACTCAATTTGTATCCAGTACCTTCGAATTGATGATTATACGGGTCATTTGTTCCAAAATGTACGGTACCATGCACCTCTGCGGGTTCGTGTCCAACCAGCTCCATGATATCGATCTCACCATCCCGGGGCCATAGTTTATTGTCTCCGGATGGAAGCATCCAGATAGCAGGCCAGATACCCTGTCCCTGAGGGAGTTTTGCACGTACTTCAATGCGCCCGAACATCCAGTCTCCCTTGTTAATAGTCCGTATCCGCGCAGAGGTGTGCATCCTGCCCTCATAGTACTCCTCTTTAGCAGTAATAATAAGCTTTCCATCTTCAACCCGTACATTCTCTTCCCGGTCAGTGTAATATTGAAGCTCATTATTTCCCCAGCCGGTCAAACCTTCAGCTCTGCCGGTACCAAACTGAAACGACCACTTTTCCTCGTCTAAAGTATCTCCATCAAATTCATCGGCCCACACCAGCTGCCATTCACGCTCTGTTGGGATGGTATCGTCACCTTCATGTAGGTTGTTTTCATCAACCGATGATGTACCATTGCAGGAAAAAGCGAAGAATAAAAGTGCAGTTAAGAATAAAAGATAGCTTTTGTTTTGCATGTTGAAATATGGTTAAAATTTTGTTCTGATTGCCCAAAGGTCAGGGAATATCGGATTATTAAGTGTCTTATGCAGATATGCAGAACCATCAGATCCGCCTGTACCTTTTTTAGTGCCAATGGTTCGCTCAACCATTTTTACATGCCGGTACCGCCATTCCATCAATCCTTCATCATAATCAACGAAAAGTTCGCAAAGGTTCGCAGCTTCCGGATCATTTTTCATAATATCAACAAACAGATTTTGATTATGGTCGGATGGTTCATGAACCAATCCCTGTTCATGAAGCCGAGCAGGCGTTTCGA